>CAZZEC010000338.1:1264-2557 GCA_964652565.1 uncultured Bacteroidia bacterium | reverse complement strand
CTCATCACCTGGATCAGTTCGGAGAAAATGATCTCAACGAAATGCAATCCGATGCCGTCATTGCAGCCATTCACGATCAGGTAGCCACAGGACTCGATGTAATCTCAGATGGAGAGCAAACGAGATTGGATTTTAACTTATCCTTTTATGGATACATTCAGGGTATTTCCAGTCATGTGAAAATACCGCGTAAATGGGGACCGCCAGCACATGACCAAAGAGGAAAATATCAAATAGAGCATGAACTCTCTGCTCCCTACGGATTAGGTGTAGTGGATGAGTACCAACGATTGAGAAGATTGGCACCGGAAGGTCCAGTGTTAAAGGCCAGCGTTCCAGGCCCTTTTACTTTAAGTGGTAGACTCATCCCCAATAAACAATACCCTGATAGGTATGCAATTACTGAGGCGTTGATTCCTGTTGTCAGGCAAGAGCTTATAGATTTAGTAAATGCGGGTTGTGAAGAGATTACTATAGATGAACCTTCTATGAGCTGTTATGCTTATAAGGAAGATACCCAAAGATTTGTCAATATTTTCAATAGAACCGTAGAACCCATCGTAGAGAATTGCAGACTTTCTACCCACCTTTGCTTTGGGAACTACAAAGGACGGGCTGTAGGATATCGTAGAATTGCACCTATGTTCCCTGATTTTCTCGATTTCAAAGTCGATGAAATTCACCTTGAAATGGCGAATAGGGAGTTTGCTGAAATCGAACTGATTGAGCATGTGGCTAAAAAAAGACACGTTGCCGTAGGTATCATCGATGTAAAAAGTTATTACATAGAAACTGTGAAAGATATAGTTGAAAGGATTCAACTTTGTCTTAAATACGTATCTCCCGATCAGCTTTCTGTAGCACCAGATTGTGGATTAAGTCAAACTGCCAGATGGGCTGCCAGACAAAAGCTTCAAAACATGGTAGCGGGTGCGATGGAGGTAAGATCTAAACTATGAAGAAACCTTTCAAAACAGGACAGGCTTTCTTAGAGGATGTACGACAAGCTTCTGCCCCTGCTTCACTATGGTGGTTAGGCCAAAGTGGATTTCTCCTAAAATGGAATCAGCGGTTTGTACTTATAGATCCCTACTTATCAGATTCTTTAACCAAAAAGTATCAGAATACGGACAAGCCTCATATACGGATGACCGAAAGAGTAATAAGTCCGGATTCCCTGGATTTCATTGATGTAGTAACCTCCAGCCATAACCATACGGATCATTTAGATGGAGAAACACTAAAACCATTAATTCGAATTAATCCTCAATTGACGCTTATTGTTCCTGAGGC
>CAZZEC010000338.1:0-1164 GCA_964652565.1 uncultured Bacteroidia bacterium | reverse complement strand
CGGGAAACCTTAATCCCAGAGAAGCTGCCTTGCTGGGGGAAAAAATAAAAACTGGCAGGGTGATACCCTGCCATTATGATATGTTTACATTTAATACAGCTAATCCTACTGATTTTGCAAGAGAAGCTGATCAAATCTCTTTGCCTTATACCATTCTTCAAAATGGAGAAAGATGGGACTTTTCATGATATGGCTATGCTACTGGCGTTAGTTCTGAATGTTTTTCATTCAACCAACTGTTGAACATCCAGTGTGTTTTTTCCATATTTTTAATAAACGTATTGATCATGTCTTCTGTTCCTACATCTCCAATGTTAATTGCAGCATCTGCAACATTTACCATGAATGATAATAGCAACTCTAAGTCATTGAGCGTCTCTTTTACCATATCTTCTGCTTTAAGATTTGGTCCTACTTCTTGTATTTCTGCCATCTCCAAATATTCGCTCAATGTGCTTACAGGCGTCTGTCCAAATACCTTTACTCTCTCTGCTACATCATCGATATGTGTTTTAGCACGATTATATAACTCTTCAAATTGCTCGTGCAATTCAAAAAAATCTTTACCTTTCACATTCCAATGAAAATTTCTCAATTTTTGATAATGTACGTGATAATTAGCGAGTAGTATATTTAAGTGTTTTACAATCTCTACGGTTTCCTCTCCTGTAAATCCTAATTTTTTATAAGTCTTGGTATGCATAAAATAAGTTAAAAATGTTAAAATTGAAATTAATGAATAGGGCTATTCATTTTTGAAATGAACATATGGAAAAATCAACTAGTTAAGCAAAGTATTTGTAGAATAATACTCTATTTGATGCTTATGATGTAGATATGTTGTACTTATTAATTCCATACACTATCATATACGCTATATGACAAGTAAAGGTTACATAATGACCCAAAAATTTATAATTTAACCTCAAAAGTAGCGTAGAAGCTTCTGCTATCAGAAGGAAGAATGCCAGGCCCGGGATAGCCTGTAGCCCTGCGGGTAAAATAATAATTATTGGTGAGATTATTAATCCCTGTTTCCAGTTGAAAACGCTTAAATGAATACGTAAAAGATACATCTATGACTTCATACGCAGGAATTATCCCTTCTATAGCTGTGGGAGTTCGTATGGCATTAGTAGCATCTGAAAATTGATCCCCTACATA
>CAZZEC010000337.1:0-2577 GCA_964652565.1 uncultured Bacteroidia bacterium | reverse complement strand
CACATTTCGGATTCTTCGACCCTCTCCTTTTCTCTATCCATCTCTGCAGGGGGATCATGTGATTTGTCCTGATTAAGTTAAAAAACATATCTAATATTGTCGGGGTACTTACTTAAGTGGATTGATCTATTAATTGCATTCTAGGTATATTTATATAAATCCTAATACAATAGAAATAGGGCACATGAATTATCAAGAATACAGAGATAAGATCTGACAAGCGTTTTGGCAAACCTTGCATCAAAGGGATGCGGATCTCTGTATATGATGTACTCAATTGGCTATCCAATGGAATGAGCATTCAAGAAATATTTCAATCACAACTAATTAACAATGAATTAGTTAAAAATTTGGTGCGTTCGCCTTGTTTCCATCGTTACCTTTGACTCAGATTATGCAGAGGTAAGTATCTTGAAAGGTGTTTCTCCTAACTTCATTTGCCTTAGAACAGGTACCTTTACGACTACATCGAATACCTACCTCTTACTTGAAAAAGTTACATTGATAAAACAATTTATTCAGGTTGATGGAGGTTCAATACTGGAAATCGTAGGAATTGATTGTTAACCAATGTTGTATACTTGGTTTAGGTTTTTGATTATTGGAAAGTTTGACATTAGTTCCCACAACCCCACCGTTTTTACATGAAAAAACATTTTAACATTAGAATAGGGTGAAACCTTTCATTTTCTGATGAAAATGCGTAATCTAACATAATGAGAAACATTTTGTCTTTTGTCGGGCAGGAACCAATATTTGAAAAAGTATTTCCAACCCAGTTTTAACTCAATCAACATGCTAACAAAGACCCTGAAAAAAATATTCCAGAAACTGCCTAAGGCGTATTTCCTTTGCATTCCTTCCGCTATCCTATGTAGGATTCCGAACATTTGCTCATCTCTTGCCACTTCTGGGAAGCTTCGCCTACTGCCTATTACCTACCGAACTATCCTCCACCCTTTCTTCCTATTCCTTCTCCTATCCTTTTTCTCTTGCTCTCCTACCAACCAGGACTCAGAATCTACGGATCTCCCCAACATTCTCCTCATTATCTCTGATGACCAGGGCTGGACGGACTATAGCTTTATGGGGCATCCACACATACAAACCCCCAGGATCGATCGCCTGGGAAGCGAATCTTTTACTTTTACCCGAGGATATGTAACTGCTCCCCTCTGTAGTCCTTCATTGGCGAGTATGATGAGCGGCCTATATCCCCACCAACACGGGGTAACAGGTAATGATCCGCTATTTGAGTTTGAGGGTCGAAGATATGGCCCGGAGTGGATGGTAGCAAGAAAAGCTAAGTTTCAGCCCATCCAAGATAGGTACTACCAAAATAAGCTTCTCACTCAATACCTGAATGAGGCCGGCTACCTTAGTCTACAAACCGGAAAGTGGTGGATGGGATCATGGGAAGATGCCTATTTTACTACAGGAATGACACATGGAGACCCCTCAAAAGGAGGTAGACATGGGGATGAAGGCTTGAAGATAGGTAGAGAGGGATTGAAATCAGTAGAAGACGTCATCAACGAATCTCAGGAATCGGAAAATCCTTTCTTTATCTGGTATGCGCCCTTTCTCCCTCATTCTCCTCATACTCCCCCTGATTCACTCGAACAAAAATACCTGGAACTTGCCCCTACTCCAGCCGTCGCTCGATATTGGGCTATGTGTGAATGGTTCGACATTACCTGCGGACAGATTCTCGATATGATTGAAGAAAGAGGAATGACAGATAATACGCTTGTCATCTATGTTTGCGACAACGGATGGATACAAGCTCCGGAAAGAAATAATCGCTACGCGCCCCGATCTAAACGCACGCCTTATGAATATGGAATCCGTACCCCCATTATGTATAAATGGCCCGGTATGATATCTCCCAATATGGATACCATCACTAATGTTAGCAGCCTTGATATTCTCCCAACCATTCTCGCAGCCATAGGACAGGAAGCAGAGTCCAAACTTCCGGGAGTTAACATGATGGATACAGGTGCGCTCAAAAGCAGAAAAACGGTCTTCGCTGAAAACCTGGACCATGACATTTTTGACACCAGCCAACCTAACCGCAGCCTTCTCCACCGGATAGCACTTGAATATCCCTGGAAACTCATTGTCCCTGATACTACCCATCTTCCTGATGCTTCCGTAGAATTGTTTAATGTATTGAAAGACCCGCATGAACAGAATAATGTAGCCGGAGAAGAAGTGGAAATAGTGAATAAGATGAAAGCGAGTATGGATGATTGGTGGACGCCTGAACACCTGAAACGGTAGGCGATGAAAGTGAGGATCGATCAAATAAAAAAAATTTCGTCACCGCCTTCGGCGGTCAAAAAGGGTAAAAGCGTAAAAGCGCTAAAGGGTTAAGTTAAGCGCCGGACAACCCGAAAACCCACATTATTATTCTGATTGAAGGGAAGGGCCCTGATGCGAAACGAAACACGACAAATTAGAGATGAGACATCCCAGGACCCGCCACGAACCACTTGATACGTCTGATGGGTCCCTGTCCCGCGCGGATTTTCTTCGGGGCTGGAGGTATAATACTTTTCGTCATAGCCGTCT
>CAZZEC010000336.1:0-2602 GCA_964652565.1 uncultured Bacteroidia bacterium | reverse complement strand
GGGATTAATGACCAAATTGTGTTAAATAGATTGCTTCTTTACCTATCATTTGAGAAGTATTATATTTACTGAACAATGGATCAATCTCTCTTATTGATTTAATGAAAGAGAGTCCAGTAATAGATGAAGCTCCTTTCTTGCCTCAGGATGAAATATTTTCTCTTTAGACCTCCTCCAAAGCGTGGCTTCTACCATTGTGGCTTTTCGCTTTTCCCCCAAATTAGTGCCAAATTTGGCTAAATCGACATCTCCTTCTAATTGCCATCGATCAAACACTTTTGCCAAATGTTGATCTGACTCCAATTCCTGTAAAAGGAGAGACTTTGCAGCAGTATCCTGGAGATTTAATGCGACGTATACACCTAGTTTTATTAGCGTATCACCGGCCTGAGCCTCTTCAAATATTTGATCCCAATCGATAAGTAGATCGGAATGATCAGCTTGAATGAGGTGTAACACCTGTTGTGCGGCAGCGATATCAGCTTGTGTACGATCTATTCCCTCTCCAATACCTTTCAAATCTCTTCCATCGGGAAAAGATACCTCGACTTTTGACCGATATTCACCAGATGGGGCAGGTTCCATTTCGCTAAATATAGCTTCCTCTGCATAACTTCCGAGTCCTTGAAGAAGCTCCAATAATTGGTTTTTTGCATTATCTGACATCTTTTTCTAGAAAGATAAACAAATTGTGGGAGGAAATCTGAAAAGAGAATTAAACAAATTGAGGAAACTGCATCATGCAATTTCCTCAAATGTCTATTGTGGTTTTTTTGAAAGCTTACTTATGCAATATTGATTTCCTGATGCGTGGATTGGAAATCCTCGAGTTTTGGTAATGTCAATTGAAGGATGCCTCCTGAGTATTTTGCTGATATTGCAGCGGTATCAATTCCCGGATTTAATTCAAATTCCCTACGAAAATGATGCGGATGGTACTCCTTCCTGCGCCAATCATATGCCTCAGCGTCAGTTTCACTTTCCTTTTTCACGGAAATTTTTAATACACGATTTACAACGGAGATCTTAAAATCCTCACGATCTAGCCCTGGTGCATATAAGAATAGTTCATATCGATCGTCCCACTCCTGAATATTTACAGGTGGTGAAAACCAACCTTGGCGATAAGCACGCATCTTTGCCCATTTTTGTTTTCGGCTATGTCCATGATGCCAGCCTTTATGATGCCCCCAATTGTGGGGTGTTGTTCCTCTATAACACATATGATTAATTGTTAAATTGTTGATATTGATGTATTGTTTATTGTTAAATTGTTGTCTCTGGGTGCCCTTAGGGCAGAATTGGCTTCTACCAATGTCTACATTTGTATTTTCTATGGTCCGTGGTCTGTCGTCTGTAGTCCAAATCGCGATTTGGACCTACCTTCGTCTAACCCTTTACTTCTATATATTCTACGTCAGTAATAGAATCTGTATGGTGATATCTATCGTAGAACAACGGTTCTCTGGACATTGTCCAGGGGGGACCCTGTCTATGTCGATGGATATCTTCTGATATTTCATATCCCATTCGTGATTGGACGAAATACCGTATTCGTCTACCTACTAAGACTATTAATCCAATGATACCAGCTATGATAAATATGGGAATGAATAGTCTCAATGCGAGTGAAAGCAGAATAAGACCTGCTAACACAATAAAAAATACTTTAATAGATCGCATAAACTTTGATTTTTTGGATGTTTCTATTTGGCTACGTGTCTTAAGACAAAGTTATTAAGTGCCATTCAAATAGGAAGACGAGCTAAGGGCAGGATTACTTTAAACTGGAGGGAAAAAAATTAAAAAGAATACTCAAGTCAAAAAAAAAGAGATCCAATGACCGTTGGATCTCTGCTAATATGTGTATCAGAAACTATACTTAATTCAACACTTCGATTACACCAGCTACACCTTGACCACCACCTACACAAGCTGTAATCATCCCATATTTTTGATTCCGCTGCTCTAGCTCATTGATGGTTTGAATAGTGAGTTTGCAACCTGTACACCCCAGGGGATGCCCTAGTGCGATGGCCCCACCATTTACATTTACGGTCTCCGGGTCCATGCCGAGTTCACGAATGCAGGCAATGGATTGAGAAGCAAACGCTTCATTAAGTTCGATCACAGAAATATCACTAAGTTTCAAACCCGTTTGCTTCAGCACTTTAGGTACTGCTTTAGTAGGTCCCATGCCCATGATTCTGGGATCTATTCCCTCAGTTGCATAACCTACTAATCTTGCACGAGGTTCGATATTCAATTCTTTAACCATTTCCTCAGACATGATCATGGCAAAAGCTGCACCATCTGAGGTTTGGGAAGAATTAGCAGCAGTAACTCGCCCGTTTTGTCTGAATACAGGGCGAAGCTTTGCCATGGCTTCTAAATTTGTATCTCTTCTAGGTCCCTCGTCAGTGTCTACCATCCATTGCTTTGTTTCCCTTGTCCCCGAACCATTTACATATATTTCCTCAACTTGAATAGGGACTATTTGACTGTTGAACTTCCCACCGTCAATGGCAGAAAGGGCTTTCATATGAGATTGATAGGAAAATTCATCCATATCTTCACGAGTGATCTTATAATCATCAGCAAC
>CAZZEC010000335.1:0-2675 GCA_964652565.1 uncultured Bacteroidia bacterium | reverse complement strand
TAATTAAGGCAAAAAAGTTGATCATAAAGGACTCCGTCAAAAACTGCGTGATCAGTTGTTGCCTAAATGCACCTAGTGCTTTTCTCACGCCTACCTCTTTTGCACGTTCAAGAGAGCGAGCGGTAGATAAATTGATATAATTAATCCAAGCGATGATGAGTATTCCCACGGCAATAATTGCCAGGAATACAACAGCCTCGCCGTCTCCTTGTTCTTCAGGTTCTGATTCCTGTAAGAGATTAGAATACAGGTGAATGTCAGTAACAGATTGTAAAGGGAATTCTGCGAGAAAGTTATATTTCTCAAAATCATCTCCACGTTCATCATACAGATGTTTGGCAAACCGTGTATCAAATTCTGCTATATCTGTACCGGGTTCTAATAATACATATGAGTTAAAGTCATACCATCCCCAACTCGTCTCTGAAGCAATATTTCCTTCATCATTAGTGGTACGTATATTTAAGGTTTCATATGATATAAGGAAATCAAATTTAAAATGAGAATTATGAGGAACATTTTGGGCAACACCTGTTATGGTCATATCCTGATCACCATTTAATGTAAGTACCTTTCCAATGGGATCATCATTGCCAAAATATTTACGCGCGATGGATTCACTGATAACCACAGTGTTGGGATCGGTTAATGCAGTTTCAGCATCTCCTTCTAATAGGGGGAAAGTAAATATCTCAAGGATAGCGGGATCAGCAAAGTGCATACGTTCTTCTCTGAATTTCTGATCCTTGAAGGAAACAACTCCTGATAAGGGAAAGGCACGTGCAAAAGCCCTTACCTCTGGCATGGTTTCCTTCATAAATGGACCTACACGAGGTACAGCTGCTGCACAGTCAATGTTAAGCACATTTCCACGATATACCTTGTATCTGATACGATAAATATCTTCATGATGCTCGTGAAAGGTGTCATAACTACGTTCGTAGGAAACATATTGTAGGATAAAAATACTGGCTGCTATCCCCAATGCAAGTCCTAGGATATTGAGACCTGAAAAAACTTTGTGTTTGGAGATATTCCTTAGTGTGATAATGAAGTAATTACTCAGCATAATTGTAAAGTTTCCTTGAGATTCTGCATGGGTTTTGCGTAGGCCATAATTTCTTATGGACAAAATGGAATCGATGATGTAATGTGTATCAGCAAATAGTTTCCCTTTTTCAGCTTTCCGTTCGTGATAGATTTCCAAAAGATCTCCATGGATTTCATCAAACATTTCTCTGCCATATATTCTTTCCAGTAGAAATGTTCCCATTTTAGGTGGAAACTTGGATTTCTTCATTTTACAAGGGGTTAGTAATTAACGATCGATAATTGGGGAATCTTCTTCCAAAGTTGCTCGCGTAGGTCTTTTGCAGCCTGAAGTGCTACAAATCCAGCGCTGGTTACGTGAAAAATACGCTTTTTCTTTCCTCCTCTCTGCTGAGTAGCTCCCCCCATTTCCGAGGATAGATATCCTTTATCTTCTAATCGATATAATGCAGAATGGACCGCACTGATATTGATTTTTCTCTTGGAAATATCCTGAGCCTCTTTCTTGACGCTTACTGCATATGCATCCTCACCAATGGCAGCAACGGTTAATAAAATGAGTTCTTCAAACTCCCCTAAATAGGTTCCTTTCATAGTAAAATGATTTTCCTCATAAATGTAAATAAAATAAATAAGATAATCCTCATATTTGTAAATAAAATTGTATACTACTCAGTTAGCACATATCGCATAGACTAATCAATAAGATGTTACAAAGGGGATCTTATCAGACATTTATGGGGAGGAGATATTACTTTTGAAGGAATTAGGGTTTATCTAAACAACTCCTTCAAATCCACCGTTACACCTAAGGCATCATCTTTCAATACATCATTTCTAGTAAAAACCCGATAGTCGTCTTCATTATGGAATACATAGATAGAAGTTAGCTCAGGGAGAACCAGCCAATAAGAGGTGACACCAGCTTCGAGATAGGTCTTGGATTTAATAACAAGGTCTGCAAGGACTTGTTTAGGAGACAATATTTCGATGATTCCTTTGGGAATCTTTTCTACTACAATTTCATCTTCCTCAAAACTCAAGGTACCATTCTCATAAATGGCAAGATCTGGAACAGATTTTCTATCTTTCATTAATACACTTAACTCAGGTAGCACAATAAACTGTTCATTGTAATTAAAGAGAAATTGATGCATCAATCTCATTTGAACAAAAGCGTGTTTTTTCCCGGGCATAGGCTTGTCGCGTTCAAGTTCGTACTCCGATATGTTTACTTCTGCTTCCATAAGGTCTTTTGCTAAAAATACACATTTATCACTCTCCAAACAATTTACGAAAATGTCCTACAATCGTTTATTTCCCTTGTTTTCATCATTTCAGCACATAACCCAAAGAAAAATTTATTTTATTCGCAATTGCAGTTAAAATAAATTTCACTATATTTACTGCAATTACGAATAATATCTCATGAAGACAACAAAAATTGGTGAATTTGAAGAACTCGTCCTCTTGTCGGTGATTGTCCTACAAGAAGAAGCCTACGGAGTAGCTATCAAGAGAGAACTGGAAGAGCGACTAGAAACCTCTGTTAGTGTAGGATCGGTACAATCTGCACTCAAGCGCATGGAGGAAAAAGGCTATCTCAACTCTGAGTATGGAGAAGC
>CAZZEC010000334.1:0-2677 GCA_964652565.1 uncultured Bacteroidia bacterium | reverse complement strand
GACATAGAAGGATGGACTTTGGAATCAGGTAAACTACACAAAGTATTCAATTTCAAGGATTTTGTAGAAGCTTGGGGATTTATGACCTCCTGTGCCATACTAGCTGAAAAAATGAATCACCACCCCGAATGGAGCAATGTATACAATCGCGTAGAGGTCGCTTTAACTACTCATGATGCAGGGGGTATCACTCAATATGATATAGATCTTGCAAAGAAAATGAATGTTCAGGCGGACAGTTAACGAAGGGACTTAATTAGACAATAAAAAGCAATGGGCTTTTTCAGCGATTTTTCCATTCAATAAATGCGGAATTACTTCCGCATTTATTGAATCTACCAGCTCCCACTGGAACCGCCGCCTCCGAAAGAACCCCCGCCAAATCCGCCAAATGATCCCCCTCCACTGAAGCCTCCTCCACTCCAGCCGCCTCCGCCCCATGAGCTACTACCTCCTCCAACCGTTCCTCCCCACCAGTAGGGCCCTCCTCCATAATACCCTCTGCCCCTATATCTTCTTCCTCCATTTCCCCCTCCTCCTCCTCTATTATTGAAAAATAATACGAGTAAGAAAATGATCACAATTATGGGAAATATGGAAAAACCACCTCTACCATCCCGACTTCTCGACTCGCTTTGAGAATAGTAGCGCTTTCTCATCGTGTCTGAGTACTCATCTGAGGCCAGTAAATGGAGAGATTGTACGCCTTTCTGCAATCCCTGATAGTAATCCTGATTCCGAAAGAATGGAATCATATCTTTTTGGATTACATTATATGATGCCAGATCAGGTATGGCCCCCTCTAACCCATACCCTACTTCTATTCTCACTTGTCGTGCATTGATATATAGCGCTACCAACACCCCATTATCATTTTCCTCTCTCCCGATTCCCCATGATTCTGCTATTTGAAACGTATAATCATCAATGGTCTCACCTTCGGGCAGATTGAGGATGGCAATGACGATTTCATTAGATGAAGCCTCTGCCTGCTCTGTTAGAAATGTATTCAGGGAAGCGCTTTGTGCATCAGAAAGTATTCCTACATAATCGTTTACGAATCCCTTATATGCTGGTATATTCTGTGCTTGTCCCCAATTGAGTTGAGAGAAAAATATACATAATGAGATAAAATATTTAATATAATATTGTTCATTCATATGAACTCATGCTTAAGTTCCGTAAGAAATATCGTCAGATAATTCATTTTGATCTGATTCTTTAAAGGGAAAATACGCTTGTAGTTTCTGCCCTGCTTCATGAATAGCCTTGATGATTCCTGGTGCAAAATCACCTTTTTTAAAATTTTCCTGCATCTCTTTCACCAAATCATCCCAGTAATCTTCGGGAACCTTTTCATCTATTCCACTATCTGCGATCAAGGCAAATTTATGATCTTTTACTGCCAGATAAATGAGAATCCCATTCCTTTCTTCCGTTTCCCCCATTTCCAATTCGTGGAACACTTGCCAGGCTCTCCCCAATGCATCTTCGTGTTTACAATGATCCTCAACGTGTAGACGTATTTCACCAGAAGTTTTATTTTCTGAAGATTGTATTGCATTTACGATCTCTTTCTCTTGCTTTCTCGTAAAAAATTTAGCTGCAGGCCGATCAAACCATCCCATAATAATTATTTGCTGATATTACCTTACGAAAAACGATTGTACGATATCATTCAAAATTCACTTCAGGTGCATTTTCAATTCCGGCAGAACCTTCAAAGTATGCTACAGGTTCGAAACCAAAAAAATTGGCAAAAATATTTGAGGGGAATTGCTTAATGTATGTATTGTATTCTCTTGCAGTATCATTGAATTTCTGTCTTTCACGGGCGACGCGATTTTCTGTACCTTCCAGTTGAACCATCAGGCTATTAAACTGTTCATTTGCCTTTAGATCTGGATAACGCTCAACTACCACCATTAGTCTGGATAGCGTTTGTCCCAGCTGACCTTGTGCATTGGCATATTGCTGCATCAATTCTGGATTCTGCAGAATGTTTTCATCTACTGTTATCTGTCCCACTCTAGATCGCGCCTCTGTGACTTGCGTCAGGGTCTCTTGTTCAAAATCTTTATAACCTTGAACTGTATTTACGAGGTTGGGAATAAGATCTGCTCTACGCTGATACATATTTCTTACCTGGCCCCATTGAGCTTCTACGCTCTCCTCTAACGTAACCATTTTATTTTGACGTCCTTTTGCGGTGAAAAACACATATATGCCTCCTATTAGGATAACGAGAATAAACAAAGTAGATATTCGTCTCATGAAGTTGTCTATTTGAATTACATTGTTTTTTCAAAGATATAAAAATAACCCTTACATGTAATTGCTCTTCTGGTTACCATTCGCGAAATAATATTAACCACCTATAACTTTATTACATGATAATATACGTAGATTTAATAAATTAACTTTAATTACGTTGATAGTAGAAATCTAACATTGAGAAGTTATAGGAATTTATGGGAAAAGGTTCTCTGCTAATACATACTTGTCCTGAAATATGGAAAAGGGAAAATCCGGGAAAGATCGCACTGGTACAAAGTGAAAGTGGACATCAATTGATGTATCACCAATTTTCCAATTTAGTTGATACTGTAGCTTATCGATTGTTGGATATGGGGGTTTCTCAGGGTGATCGGGTAGCAGTGTTACTACCTCCTTGCAT
>CAZZEC010000333.1:0-2690 GCA_964652565.1 uncultured Bacteroidia bacterium | reverse complement strand
CCATAGGAAGCTGCTATTAAGACTACCCCAATTCCAGTCATCCAATAACTTGCCTTTACAAAAAAAGACAACCAACTGATATCAGGAGCACCAAAATTCTTATATAGCAAGATCAGTACACTTCCCAGGTAACCTGTAGCATCTGCAATGTATATTAAATAACCTGCATTTCCTTTATGTCTAAATAAGGCTATAAGCCTGTCGAAAAGCATACTGTGATAGGGAACATAGGCCAGATACAAGCCCATTCCCACTAAAATGAACCATAGAAAAGGATTTATTAGCTCTTTTTCAAATGCATACGTACTACCCCCAGCCATGATTATTCCAATCCCCATTAGACCATTTACTGCACCTAATGCCTTTTTATTACTTTTTATAAACATGAGTAAACCCAATACGAGCAATACAGCAATGGCAATGGGAATCTCTGATTTAGCAAGGTTACTGGCTGCATCTCCATATCCAATGGCAGATAGAATCTCAATGGCAAAGTTATCGCGGAAGTCCCTATACGCAGTGAGCATCATGTGTAGTAATACTAATAAAAGTAACCCCACGGCAAATGTCTTCAGGTAGTCTATTCTTTCTATCCTTGTCATGGGTACTCTTTCTGTCCTGTGCTCAATATCGTATGCATTAGGAGGTGGAATCTTACTCAGCATCCATACAAATACCAGCAATGGTGGTATAAATAATAGTCCTGTTATAAATGGCATCCAGAATTCATCTACTCCCCATTGATCCATAGAAAATTTTCCCACTGATTTGACCACTCCTGATGAAACAATAAAGCTTGCGCTCAGCCCTGCTCCCAGCATTTCTGTAAATCTACGTCCTTCCAAATAACCAAATACGAGTCCCCAAATCATTCCAAGTGGAAGGCCATTTAAAAACATGAAGACAAAATTATAGGGATAGGGAACGATCGCTAACAATAGAAGTGCAAATTGAGCTATGGATATTAGGCTAAGCAACGTAATGATCCTCCTTTGGGCAGGCATTTCTGCAATGACGCGTATCCCAATAAATTTGGACAATGTGTATCCAATTACTTGGGTGATGATTAAAATAATCTTATAGTCCATCCCCCATAGAATCAGGTCCTCATAGGTTCCTACCGCAAAGGGTTTACGAAATGCATACATGCAGAAATAAGTACCAAAAGCCGCAATAATACAATATACAGTAAAGAGCATTCCATTTGTCTGTAATAGCCACTGCCTAACCTTGTCAGAATACATATGAGTGTCTGTTATGGTAGATTTAAAATTGTGATAACCTAGCAATGGCAAATTAACTCAATAAAAAAAAGGTATGAGATAAATATTAACAAGAGGAAACACAGCATGCTGTATTTCCTCTAATCTGTAAGGGAGAAATATTTATAATAGTTGATCTTCCGTTTGAGATACAATCAGTGCATACTATCGAAATATTCAACAATCGTTAAGCAAATCTAATGATGAAAAAATCTTACATCTGTCTGTACCAATGTCAGGTACAAATCCTCACACATTTTGACTAAATCCTCATAATGATACTCTGGGTCAGGGGATTGAATAATGTATTTTACTCCTATTCTCTTAGCTTCTTCCAATATAGAACGTGAATTAATCAATCCATCTGAAGCAAGTGTAATTCCTCTGAAAGCTTTTGTCCAACTGTAAACATCTGATGAATTAAATTTTCGATCAATAAAATCGTTGATTAGCTGATCCTTTTGAACCTTATTTAAATAACTCGGCATATTCATGGTCAAAATTCGAGGATGTTGACGCATCATCCAATTTTTGGCCATTTCGCTGGCTAGCTTTGCCGAGATAGATTTTGTTTGCTGACCAGCACCTATCCCAATTAATTGTCCCTTGTACACGATACAAATGGCATTAGATCTTGTGTATTTGAGTGTAATCAGCGCTATAAGCATATCTATTTTTGCTTCGTTGGGTAAGCTCTTGTCGCTGGTAGCTATCCTTGAAAGTATTTCATCAGTAATCGGAATATGGTTTCTCGTTTGATGTAATGTTATCCCATAAATCGTTCGCTTTTCGAGCACATCTGGCTCGTAGTGGGGGTCCATTTCTATAACCAGAAAATCTGTACCTTTTTGTTGCTTTAACAATTCAATAGTCCCTGGCTCAAAGCCTGGCGCTATCATTCCTATTGCGGATGATTGTCCTATCAATTGAGCTGTAAATTGATCTAAAGGATCGCTTAGTGCGATAAGGTCTCCTTCAGTAATATACCTGTCAGTGCTCCTGGCTCTGAGATATGCGCACGCCAAAAGAGAATGATCTAAACCCTCTGCTTGATAAGCTTTTTTTAGTCGTTCATCCAAAGGATACCCTACGGCAGTACCTGAAGGGCTCACTTGTCTAAACGAACTTACTGCAGGAAGCCCTGTAGCATGTCGTAGCTCTTTTACCAGTTGCCAACTATTTAGCGCATCCAAAATATTGACATAACCAGGCTGACCATTCAAAATTCTGATAGGAGCTCCACTTTCGGGTAGCAGTATCTCGGCAGGAACCTGATGTGGGTTCACTCCATAGCGAAGAGGTATTCTCATGTTAGTTGTCTTGTGTTGTTGTGGTTTGTTTATCTAAATGTGAAGAATAAAGTAGATTACGAGGCTAAAAAAAAAAAGCACCTTCCAAGACAAATATTACGAGGAACTAAATCTTATT
>CAZZEC010000332.1:0-2702 GCA_964652565.1 uncultured Bacteroidia bacterium | reverse complement strand
TCTGCCCGGAAATACCAAAGGAATAGTTATTTCAAAGTTAATCTTGTCAACCTGGTCACCATGGTATTATTCCGTCTAGGATTTTGTCCTAAAAGATTAAGGAAATTTTACAAGCGGGCGTTACATTAAATGAGTTCTGTGCGAATTAGAATGACTTTTTTTATTTACTCACTCAATATTTCAGCTATTAACTCCTTTTCCAACACTTCCCCTTCTTTGATACTTAAATAGAACCCTCTACTTACAGAACCTGTGGATACCATCTTTTTCAATTCTTTTCCTTCAAAACAAAGCCCAATCCAATCATCTAATGCATAGCCATGGAGCCTAATTCTTACGCAAATACACCTTCCCATAGGGTGAAGCTAATTTGAGTCTGTCTCCTCCTCTATTAATCGTACCCACGACATGATTATCAAACCGCTCAAGAGAACTTCTATCAGGATCTATCGCAATATCCAAATTGGTATATAGTCTACCATATTGTGTTCTCATATCAATTTCCCTACTAGCATCGGAGGGTAGTTCGACATCCACAAACGCATAGGTCGAAATCAGACTTATGTCTCCCGACGCTAAAGGTTTTGTAAATGTAGCATCAATATGTCCATAAGTATTCTCTATATCTACTGAAGGATAATTCCCTATAATCTCTATATTTCCGTATGTAGATTGAATATCGAGTGCTATGCTCTGAGGAACCTTGATCTCGAGATAGACTTCAATATCGACTCCTTCTGAATACATTTTTACATTATTGATCCCCAATTCTGCTTTGATTTTCTCTTTCATTTCTTGAGAATCCCCCTCTTTTCGAAATCGATATTTCTGTCCTTCATGCCAAACTGTTATCATTTTGGGTATTTTTTTGACATCATCCACATCTGCTCGAATCGACAAAATATTGTCATTCTCATCAATATCTAGTATGAACGCATCGTCGTTCTCTCCCATATTAATTGAGGCTGTGCCAGTAATTTCGATACGATCCTCGTTCCAAGCCTTTAAATGAATGTTCCCCCAGGTAAAATTACCTTTCAATATTTCAAATTGAGTTGCAGGGAATGATTCCTGTATATTGTTCTGTCCCTGTAGGCTGTGGCATACCAAGCCCACAAGCCATAGTTGTAGTATGATCTTCATAAGAATGTGTATTTACTGTACTATGCTAACAGTACAGACTGTGAAAGATTATTTTTTCCGAAGGTAAATTTTCCCGTGAGAGGATTTGAGATAAAAATGTACACCTCCGTTGTTAAACGTACCAGAAATGTCTCTATTAGAGAGATTGCGCATATCTTCCTCATCTCCTTCTATCTTTAGCTCCAAATCTGTAAATATTTTCCCATGGTCCGTACTCAAATCGAAAGTTGCTCCCATATCTGATGGAATACTCACATCGACATATCCATGCGTGGAATTTAATGTAATCTCATTCTGTGCGCTAACATTATCAAAAATAGCATCTATATCTCCATGAACAGAATTTGCTGCAATAGGACCGCTGGTATTTTCCAGTACGATAGAATTGTGATTGGTAGATACTTCAATCTCGCTGGATACATCGCTTATATGAACTGTTTCTGCACCTACTGAAAAGCATTCATAATGTATCGATACTCCTTGAGGGACTTGAAAGATATATTCTCTGCTACTTGAGCGGCTAATGGGATGTATAACTAATTCCCCTGAGCTTTTTTCAGCAGCTAGTCCAATCCCGGTATTGTCTGTCAATCCCAATGCGTTGATTTCTACGAGTCCTTCTGCTCGCTCATCTACTTCATCATCTTTTTCTTGTGTTGAGATAAGGACTTGACTCCCATTTGTCCCTTCGATTCTCACATTCAAGACTTCATTAATAACTAACTTACCCGAACTCATTCCCGTTGAGTAATCCTGTGCATTCAAGGAGACACAGAGTCCTAACGTCAATAATGAAAGAGATAAAAACTTTAAGTTTTTCATATAATTGTAATTGTGTATGATTAAATAATATATCATGTGCTAAATGGAACCTACATGATCTTCATTTTCCCAAGTAATGCTTCATTCTTCACTTCCTCGAGAATATTTTCATGTTGTATGAGATCCTCAAAAACAGGTACAGCTTGCTGTGTTCTCATCTCGGTCAAAGCTTGTATTAATGCGATCTGTACGACGGGTCGTTGTTCTTGTTTGAGTGCCTGGATCAACGCTTGCTGTGTATCTACTCCGGGATAAATCTGAATCAAGGATTCAATTGCTGTAAGTCGCACATTGGGGCTAGGGTCGCTTATCATCAATTGTACTAATAAGTCCACAATTTCCCGGTCTGCATCTTGTATCTCAAGTGCCATATGAATGGCTTTAATACGTTGAGTAGTGCTATGTTGAGCCGCAAGCTGCACAATTTGTTGAGCATCTCCTCTCTGTTTTTGACGATTTTCAATCCTAAAAATTTGATATTGAATCCCTATATAAATTCCTATAACCAATACTGCTGCTGCTGCTACACTTTGTATGGCCCATCTTGCCCAAATGGGTTTACGTGTTTGGGGATGCTTCAAATTGTCTGCTTTTGCCTCTTCCAGCATATGCCTAAATGATTGCTTCATACTCGCTGGAGGTTCAGACAATTCCATCGCTCCCATTTCCATTAGCAACAATTTGAGTGATTCCAACTGCTGTCGAAGTGCTTCTGAGCGCTCCAATTCTCTTTCTAC
>CAZZEC010000331.1:0-2705 GCA_964652565.1 uncultured Bacteroidia bacterium | reverse complement strand
TGAGTGATTCCAACTGCTGTCGAAGTGCTTCTGAGCGCTCCAATTCTCTTTCTACCTGCTGCTGCTTTTCAGAAGATAACTCTCCTGCTAGGTAATCGATCAGTTGTGCTTCTTGTATATTGTCCATAATCGGAGAAGATTATTAATGATAATTAGTCATTTTTTAGAGCAATAACTGGATTTACAAAAGACGCCATTACTGCTTGATAAGAAGTTGTGACTAATATGACAATCAAGATTGACATACTAGCTATTACAAAGATTCCAATTCCTAATTCAATACGGAAAGCAAAATTTTCTAACCAAAGATCCATAGCCCACCATGCTAATGGAATGGATATGAATACAGATAACAATCCAATCAAGAGATATTCTCGAACATACAATGACATAATTCTAAAACTAGATGCACCTAGTATTTTTCTAATAGCCATTTCTTTACTTCTACTTGCTGAAACTGACATAGCCAGACTAAACAATCCAAGACAAGAGGTAACTAATGCAATGAATGTGGCAATACTGGCAAACCTTGCTGTTAAGGTTTCCTCTCGGTATACGCTGTCTAATTTTTGTTCCAGGAAATTGTAATCAAAAATGAAGTTGGGAAATGATGTCAACCATGTATTCTTAATGTGTTGGAGTGTGTTTTGCACTACCTCATTGGAAGCATTGCCCTTTATAATCTTGATATTTGCTTGGTTATAGAACTGGGGTCTAACAAGTAATGCCGTGGGATCGATTGACTGATGTAAAGAATTTACATGAAAATTTTTCACCACGCCTTTAATAATCAAGACTTCTTTCCCTCTTATCAGTTTTTCCCCAATTGCTTCAGAAGGAGAAGTTAAACCCATATGCTTTACCATTTCCTCATTAATCAGTAGGTATGTATTTGTATCCTTTTCGGCTAGTGTCATCCCAGCAATTACTTTCAAATCAAACATCTTCAAAAAGTATTCGTCGACGTATTTCATCTGCGTATTTATCGCCTGATCGGTATTGTCCGCTATATACTTAAGCGAGGACATAACATTTCGCTCAGATGAAGGACTATTATTTGAATAGCTGACCTGCTGTATGTAAGGGGAGGAAAGCAATCGTTGGCGAAATACAGAAAATTTTGAGCTTTGCTCATTAGGTAATGCAACAGTTATGATGTTGTCCTTATCAAAGCCTAAATTGTAATGAGTAACAAACCGAAGTTGCTTTGAAATGACAATTGTCCCTATTACAAGCGTAGTTGCGATAACAAATTGGGAGACGATAAGAATATTCCTTACTGAAAACCTATGGATAGGATATTTGCCTTTGTTCCGAACTGACTCGATAGCTGGGAGCAACGTAATCAAGTAAGCAGGATATATGCCTGCTATTAAGCTCACTGCAATCCATAAACCTAAGAGAAATAATATTGCTTGAGGGTTTAATAACATCTCAAGTAACCATTCACAAGCCATACCAAGGTCAAACATTTGGATAATGAATGGATTGATCTGGTAAGTCAGCACAATGGCGATCAACAAGCAGCATAGTGTAGTGATTCCCGTTTCCAATAAAAATAATCCCATTAATTGTCTTCTACCACTCCCAAAGACTTTTCTTAGTCCTACTTCTTTAGCTCTGTGGAAAGCTCTTACAGTAGCTAAATTAATGAAGTTAGTACCTGATATTAATAGAATAAAAATACTGACAATTGAAAGAATCTGCAGTAGCTGTAAATTTCCTGTTCTACCAGAAAAATTATACCTAAAATGAACGTTACTCAGTGGTAGTAATGTGTATTGTCTCTCTTTCCATGCATCACTCCCCATGTATGTATCGATGATAGCAGGAAACTGTTGAGAAATGTCTTGGGGTAATACTTTATGGTTAAGGAGAACAAAGGTCTGATGTCTATCACTCCAACCTCTGAACTGATGAGCATCAAAGTAGGGATCTACACTTTCTAACGTTGTGTAAGAAACAATAATATTGAAATCGAAATCACTATTTCCAGGAGGGTCGGCAATAATGCCAGTAATCAATAACGGTTGCATCATTTCTAGAACCAATGTCTTACCAACTACCTCATCTAGTGCAGTTAAATTGAAATATTTCTTAGCAAAGGACTCGGTAATTATGGCTTCGTTGGGCTTTGACAATCGATGGTGGATATCTCCCTTCATCCATGTAAAATCAAAGAGCTCAAATAGATTAGAATCTGCAAAATATACCGTTTCTTTAAACCTAGGACTATTTTGTTTATTGACAGGAACGGTAATAAGTTGGTCTATATACTGGCGCACTGGAGCAACTCGTTCTATCCCTTTAACATCTGATCGTAAGACCGAAACCATGCCCGTTGGAGTACCAGGGTAAGTAGAATTATGCTGTACTTTTGTAGTTTCTACGCGATATAACCGATCGGCGTTTGTATGATAGGCATCATAACTTTTTTCATATTGTGTAATAGTAACAATTAATAAAATACAAGAGATTCCAATGATTAATCCCAGCATGGAAATGATGGAAGTACTTATACTTTTTTTCAGTAATCGGTATATTGTGAGTAAATAATGCCTTATCATAATATATATAATATATATAATATTTAAACATGTAAATGGCAGACTAGCTGTACAATTCCTTTATTATTTTTATTTTAAATCGGTACTCATCATTTCTTTTCTCAATTCTTTGATCGCCCGATGCATACGCACCTTAAC
>CAZZEC010000330.1:0-2753 GCA_964652565.1 uncultured Bacteroidia bacterium | reverse complement strand
TACTTATTAGCACGAACCTTAGAAGTTGCTTAAGAATTCTATGAGATTGATTACACTTAATCCAAACTTTTTAATTTCCTGTTCAAAGTGACTTGATAAGCAAAGGGACGGTCTTCTTCCATTGATATTCTGATAATTTCGGGCCAATACTTGGCAAGAGTCTGAACCATCTGCCAGACACTCATGCCTTGTTTTTTGCTAGCTCCCCTCAGAAAAAACATTCCCAGTTTATATTGTCTATATAGCGTAAGCTCATGTTGTCTTCTTTGGATGTTCAGGTTCTGCGTAATGACACAAGCTCGCTGTGCTTTGAGTTTAGGAATCCACTCTTCGTCTTTAATCCCTTTATAAAACACGGAAGTAATGTGAGTTACTGTTATATCATATCCAGATTTCAGGTTTTCAGGAGCTTGAATGATCTGAAATCCTTCGGCCAGATGCCTGGGCAGATTTTCATCCAGGTAAATGATCATGCTGCTTTACAATAATCAATGGCATCCTTTACCTCAGTTTCTGTCAAATGGTATATATGTGCTAGATAGGGAATGGGATCTCCTGCTATATAATGGGAGTATAGGGTTTCTGGGTAAATGTTGTGAGATGCGATAACTGCATGGCCAAGTTTTCGCTCTGGATCGACAACAATATTCCGATCTTTTCCCATAGGCCAGTATTTCACTGCTAGGCTTTCGGCATCAAATTCCAACTTTTTGAAGAACAGATGGATAAAATCCATATTCAGTTGATGACTTCCATCCAGAGTGATCATATCATCTCCTTTACGAATATATATTTTTTTGCCATCAGTATGAATGGATTGAATGACTTCTCTAAGAGCAAGAGGAGAAGGATTCTGATACCACTTACTCAGTGTCTGATGTGCTTTCAACACCTCACGGGTTTTAACTCCTGCTTCAGTAAATGTCATCATGACATAGAGTTCAATTAGCGTCTGGAAATTCACGGCTTTAGAGGCCCCACTCTTCCATGAATACTGCGTATTGAACGCTTTACCCAACTCTCCATCCCAGTATTGAGAAATCCATCTATTAACCCGATCGTAAGGCAACTGCAGGAGTTTGGCTAACTCAGCGATGGCATATATGCCTTTTCCTAAGATGGGTTTATTAGTTGTCGACATAAATTTAGGGTTCATTTATTCGATGTTAAAGTTACATTTTTTATTTATAAATATATATTTATCATGTAATCTAGGCTTTATTTGACTCAAAAAGGATTTCAATCATAATTACAGCACAGGGCAAACGCACTGAAAATCTTTAACAACTGCTGATCAGCAGCTTAAATTGATTCAATATATAAATATTTTAAACATAATTAACTGACAATGAATTATTTATGAGATTAGGTGCGTTCGCCCTGTAATTACAGTACTTATTGATTTGAAGTCTTAACCAAATCCCCTATCTTAATGTAGCTCCTAAATAATACTATATGATCTCCCGTCGTACCTTTCTTTCCCAACTATCCCGATCTACTCTCCTGGCTTGTTTGCCACTCACTACACAACACTTATTTACGTCCCATTGGCTCGACCCTTCAATGAATATTACGGAAGTAGACATACTTCAAGTGAAAGGTCCACGTACCAGTATCCAGGGGCTCAACCGTCAATACCAAGCACAACCCATACATATATACCCAGAACATCGCCCCACACCCTATTCAGATAATCCCAATCCCGAAGAAAGGACAGGAACGATAACCCACCATTATTTGAGAATCAGAACGCAGGGAGGGATAGAAGGGATTTATGGCTATCTGGACCCAGAGACCCTAGGTCCAATTCTTAGACAATTCCAATCATTTTTAATTGGTAAAAATGCCCTTCAAACCGAAATGTTATGGGATCTGATGTACAGACGAAACCGACACTCACGGGCTGGACATTATATGATGGCCTTAAGTGCTGTGGATAATGCGTTGTGGGACGCAAGAGGGAAATATTTTGAAGCACCTGTGTATCAATTGCTGGGAGGTTCTACCCGATCCGAAGCTAGAGTATATGGAAGTTGTTTGGGGTATACTGTAGAGAAGGGGAAGGCGGGACCCAGAGCCAAAGAATTGTACGACCAGGGATTTATTCATCAAAAATGGTTTCTTGCCTATGGACCGGGGAGTGGAAATGAAGGATTGCGAAAAAATATTGAGCTGGTAGAAGAATTGAGGGATGCTGTGGGATATGAAGCAGAGTTGATGTTTGATGCATTCATGGGATGGGATGTTCCCTTTGCCAAGGCATGGGCAAAGGCGGTAGAACCCTATCGTCCCTATTGGATCGAAGAAGCCTTTCCAACCAACAGGCTGGAAAGTTTTGTACAACTCAGCCAAAGTACATCGGTTCCCGTTGCAACGGGAGAGCATTTTTACAATCGCTGGGAGGTCAAAACATTTTTGGAGCGTAAAGCCATTCAAATTGTTCAAGCCGATCCTGAATGGTGTGGCGGGGTAAGTGAATTGGTGAAAATCTGTCATTTAGCATCTGCCTATGGGGCAAAAGTGGTACCTCATGGACATAATATCCACGCTGCTCTCCATGTCGTCGCCAGCCAGTCTCCAGAAGTATGTCCCTTGGTAGAATATTTGATCCTTCATGTAGGTTATAAATTACATTTTCAAAAAGATCCCTTATTGACAAATAACGGAATACTTTCTCTTCCTCAAAAACCGGGTTTTGGTATAGAGCTAGATGAGGATAAGGTCGAAGAGCAGAAGGTGTTAAGTGAATAGTA
>CAZZEC010000329.1:0-2782 GCA_964652565.1 uncultured Bacteroidia bacterium | reverse complement strand
GGTTGGCAGTTTCTATGTTTGCCTGAAGCTGTGTTCCTGAAAACATCTTTTCCGGCAATTCCTCAAATTGTGCTTCTACGATATAGGACTGTTCTGTTTCATTAAATCCGGGATGAATGTTGGTAACCAAGGCCAGAAAGGTTTGGTCAGGATAGGTATTGATGCTTACAGCTACTGGATGACCAATCTGTATTTTTGTGATGTCCTCTTCAGAAATGTATAGTTTTATGATATAAGGCCCACTCCCAATTTCTGCTATGGCTTCTCCTCTTCGAACCAGCTCTCCTTGCTTTTTGAAAACATTGATCACCGTTCCAGATACCTTTGTGGTAAGTTTATAGTCCTTAAGCATAGACTGTTGCGTATTGACCTGCACTCGGCTCCTTTCAACACTTAGATGTAGTGAACTCTCTACTTCTTCATAATTCTCCTGCAATGCCTCCAGGTTACTTTTGGATGTTTCATACTGCAATTCTGTCTTTTCAAAATCAAGCTTAGAAACTGACTTTTTCTCCCATAAATCTTTATAACGCAAGTAATTCTCTTTGTCAAATTCTAATTGTTGTTTTGCTTGATCTATTTGTGCTTGAAGGTGTTGTAATTGTGGCGAATCTGGAGATGCATTCTTTTTGGCGTCGTTGTAAACCACCATTGCATCTTGCAACTGCTCATTCTGTACATCGCTTTCGATGGTAGCAATCACATCATTTTGCAAAACGGTGTCTCCTTCCTTAACCGGCAATGAAACAATAATTCCATCAACCTTAGCTGACACGGTGTAATTATTTTCCTGCTCAACATGGCCACTTGCAAAAACGGCCTCTTCAATATTTTTCTTAACTGGCGCAGTCTTTTCTTGTTGATTGCACGATGTCAGAATGAACATCAGTGCTGTCAAATACAAAAAATATTGTATTCTGTTCTTCTTCATTTTTTTATTAATTATGTTGAAAGTCAATTTGTCTGATGTAAATTTTGTACTGTGCAAGCGTGTAAGCTGCTAGACTTTGCAGATAACTATCTTGGGAAGCCAGTAAGTCATCGTAGATGTCCAGGCGATTGTCTAAACTCATAATACCCCCCTGGTAATTGTTTTCTGCGTGTACATCATTTTCCGCTTGCAGCGCCAGTATCTTTTTCGTCTCTGATAATTGGTCCGAGGTCTGTTCTAATTGCAGTTGAAGTAAGTCGTCTTCTTTTTGTTTCAATAATTTAGTGTTTTCTAACTGCTGCTGTTGAAGCTGTAGTTGCCACTTAGATTGTTTGATTTTCTGTCGGGTAGAAAACCCCAACATATTCGATAGATTGATCGAAAGTCCAAAGGTCTGTTGGGGAAGTTCGTTGGCGTCTGAAAAACCCATAAATTCGTCTGTAGCCCAAGTGTTAAACCTTTGATATACCAGACTTATTGAAGGAAGACGCATGGCTTTGGTTTGTTTTACCAAGGATTCGTACCTCTCCACCTCTACTTCTTGCAAGCGTACTTCAGGGTGTATTGCCTGAATAGACGTGTTTACTAGGACAAACTTGTCTGGTGTATCAGTAATGGTGATGGGCTGTGAAGTATTTAGCTGACTTTGAAGTTGCACATAGAACTGGCTGAGATTATTTTTTGCCAGATTCAAGTTACTTTGCGTTTGAATTTGTTTAATTTCCGCTCGGTTCAGCTCAGCCTCGCTAATAATTCCTTTCTGGTACTTTTCTTGTGCACTTTTCAGAATAGATGCAGCTACCTCTGCGTTTGCTTCATATATCTGAATGGATTCCTGCGTTAATAGTATCGAATAGTACGTGGAGGCCAATTGATTATAGGTGTTATACCTGGTAATTTCAGTAGATAACCTACTTGTTTCTTCACCGATCTTAGCGGTCTTAAACGCAAATAGCTTTTGAAAATTCAGTACATCCCATTGAGCTTGTATACCTCTTGTATACTGATATTTGGTACCAAATGTCAACTCCTGAAATTCCCCTTCAGGTGCAGAAGGATTCAAAAATTGTGAAGGGACTAAGGTAGGTTGCAATGTAATGTTGTCATTATATCCCAGGGAACCATTTATGGTAGGTAAGAGATTAGTCCCTGCTTCCTTTTTTTCCGAGATAGCAATTTGTTCTCCCATCTCTGCACTTTTGATGGAAAAGGCGTGTGTATCAGCATATTTAAGCAGATCCTGAAAGGAGTCGAATTGTATTTGGGCATTTACAGACAAGTACCCCAATAGACATGCTATTATGAGAATGAATCTTTGCATTGTTCTCTTCATTTAACTAATATTCAAATTGACGGAAAATGGGGGGTGTGTTTCATATAATCGTAGTGAAATGAACAGGATGGAAGGTGAAATGGACAGGAGGGGAATTGGAAAAAATCAGATATGAATGGGTAATTATTCGAGTTGTTACATTCATTGGATTGGATTCAACATGAGAAATTTTGAGTGGATTTCATATGGAAATTTAAGAGTGTGTTTCATATGAAATTTTTTGAGTGTGTTTCATATGAAAACTATTCATTGGATTTCACATGAAAATATACAACTTGCTACCCCCAAATTCCTACTTACGGAATTTCGCCCCCATGTGCCTACCCACAAGCTGCTCTATGGGGGCTAGCGGTGAATAGTGTGAATACAACTCTTTGGGGATAACCACTCTGTGATGGATCGTGCTTCTACTACTACTACAGATAGGTTGACCCATGTGTCTACCCACAAGCTGCTCTATGGGGGCTGGCGGTGAAGAGTGTGAATACAACTCTTTGGGGATAACCACTCTGTGATGG
>CAZZEC010000328.1:0-2800 GCA_964652565.1 uncultured Bacteroidia bacterium | reverse complement strand
GATTAGTAGCTGTTAATGATTTTAGTGCGTTTGCACTGCTCGTATACATTGCAGCCCGATTCCGTAAATTCTTTTCGCTAATATTATCAGTATTTTACTAACTTTATGGCAATAATATTAGTTAATTTTGGCAAAATCTATCTATACCATCATTGATATTGAAACTACGGGTGGAGATCCCAGAAAGGATCGTATCACCGAAATTGCCGCGTATAGATACGATGGAAGTCAAATCATAGATACCTTTGAATCGCTCATCAACCCAGAAATACCTATTCCTCCATATATCACGCGGATAACTGGTATTGATAATGAGATGGTGCGGAGTGCACCTAAATTCTATGAGATCGCTAAAAAGTTAGTAGAAATCACACAGGACGCCGTATTTGTTGCCCATAATGTTCGATTTGACTATAGCTTTATTCAAAAGGAGTTTCGCAATTTGGGGTATACCTTTACAAGAAGAAAGTTATGCACCGTCCAGTTAAGTCGTCGACTAGTAGAAGATTTATCTTCTCATGGCCTGGGAAAATTATGTGAACATTTTGGAATAGAAAATCAAAGACGACATCGCGCAGCAGGAGATGCATGGGCTACCCTCGAATTATTTAAGATTCTTACTAACTCTGATGAAGAATCGAACATCAAAAGAGCACTCATACAGGAAATTGCGGTTTCGAATATTCCTCCCACACTGACCAGGGCGCAAGTTGAACACATTCCTGAAGAAACAGGCGTGTATTATTTTCACAATTCGAGGGGACAGGTGATATATGTAGGAAAAAGTAGAAATATCAGAAAAAGAATACTCTCACATTTTCAGGGAGCGCACAAGACGACCCGAAAGCGCGAAATGTTTTCACTCATCCACGATGTCAGCTATGAGTTAACTGGTAGTGAACTGATTGCGCTATTAAAAGAAAACGAAGAAATAAAACGGCTTCAGCCCCCATATAATCAAGCACAAAAAAGAAACAGTTTTAGATACGGTCTTTTTGTACATGAAAATCAACAGGGTTATCATCAATTAATCATTGACAAGATAAAGAATGGGCGAAGTCCTGTTGCCAAATTTTCTTCTAAACGCTATGCAGTGGGTTCGCTCGCTCGAAAAGCCAAAAGTTATGAATTATGTCCCAAGTATTGTGGATTAGAACATATCCGAGGATGCTTTTATCATCAACTAGCGCAGTGTCGAGGCGCATGTATTGGCGAGGAGTCCCCTGGTGAGTATAACGATAGAGTTCAGGAAGCTATCACTGCATTAAATTTTGGTAGTAGTAAAGATGAATGCTATTTGGTCATAGGAGAGGGAAGAACATATGAAGAACGATCAGTTGTGTACGTAAAGAATGGTATATATCAGGGGTGGGCTTACCTGGATCTGGAATTATTGAATAAGGCGCATCACGAAGTTTGTGCTGCCATTCCCCAAAAAGTAGAAAGCCCGGATGTAAGACGAATTATACAGGGTTATATTAAGAAGAAGCCTAAGGAGGTAAAATCTATCCCTGCTATTCCTGAATAACGATTAAGAACATTTTTATTTCAATTTCCTAGCACTTCTTTTACTTCTTCCTTTTGACAGTATAATTCATGAGATCTATCATAGATCTTCTGGCAGGAGAATCCTTAAATTCCATAAGTATGGCTTCTGCTCGCTGTAAATAGTCATTCATTACCCCTTGCGAATACGAAATACCCCCATTGTCATACACATAGTCGATCAGGTACTTTACTTTCTGCTTATTTGTGTTATGCTTTTTCACAATATTGATCAACTTCCTACGCTCACGCCAACTCGCCTTGTTTAATACGTGTATGAGCGGTAAGGTCATTTTACGCTCTTTGATATCGATGGCTCTAGGTTTACCCACATCATCAGTACCATAATCAAACAAATCATCCTTAATTTGAAAAGCGATCCCTAGCGTTTCTCCATATACACGCATAGATTCAATGATATCATCATCATCTGTCGTACTCGCCGCTCCTGTTTCACAACAAGAAGCAAACAATGAAGCTGTCTTCTGTCTAATTATTTCGAGATATACTGCCTCATCTATGTTTAGTCTTCTCGCTTTCTCCATTTGTAACAATTCTCCTTCACTAACTTGTTTCACCGCCTTGGATACGATTTTTAGGGATCGATAATCATCGTATTCCAGCGCCATTAACAATCCTCTTGACAGTAAAAAATCCCCCGCTAATACCGCTATCTTATTTTTCCAGAGCGCATTTATAGAGAAAAACCCCCTTCTGGTATCCGAATCATCCACTACATCATCATGTATAAGCGTTGCCGTGTGAAGCAATTCTACTAATGCTGCAGCGCGATAGGTAGTAGGGGTAATTTCCCCACATATACTTGCACTTAGTAGCACTAGCATAGGACGCATCTGCTTACCTTTTCGCTTAATGAGATACTGCATAATTCGATCCAGGAGTGCTACCTCTGTTAGCATCGCTGAACGAAAATACTTGTCAAAGTATATAAGTTCCTCCGAAATCGGAGCCTGTATGGTTTTTAGCGTATCGCTCATTTCACCTCAAAAATACAAATTAATACCCAAGGTCATGTACTTAAATAACCTTATACGCTTTTTGTTATGATTATCTTTTACTTTTTGACCATTTTTTCCTTTGACAAAACCTGTAATAGGTAGTATACTTACCAGTAAGGTCAACGACGACCAAAGGAAATACAAAATTTTACGTTGAAACCAGGTGTACCTACTTAAACGGCAGGGCAAACGCACTAAAATCATTAACAGCTACTAATCAGTAGCTTACATTGATT
>CAZZEC010000327.1:0-2858 GCA_964652565.1 uncultured Bacteroidia bacterium | reverse complement strand
GCCAGCATATCGTTGACACATCCTTCCAGCGCTGGTACGGGCGATTGGTATCGGTCTATTCCAACTAAAAGCGCATAAATATTGCGTTCCTCCATGATAAACAGTAAATTTTAAAGTGAAATCTGGGTTAATAGCTAAAACCTATATAGCCTGCATTAGCGTAGTAAGTATAAGAATCATTTTGTTGATAGAATTTACTATGCAAACTGAGAACGAAGTGCAAAGGCACTAAATTTTATACATAATTCATTATTGATTTATTAAGATGAAAGTATCTATATATAGAATAACGTTACGCTGCTGATTGCTAGCTACTAATAATTTCAGGGCGTTTGCCCTACTGAGAATATAAAATTATTAAAAAAAATCTAAGTTATGCGATTTTTACTCACGAAGATATTTTTCCTATACTCAATATCGCTCATGGGCCAACAAGAGATGACGGGTATGGAAGTTCAACAGGTGTTAGATGCTTTAGGTGCACCTTATGGTCCAGCCAGCAACAATGTTGTTCGTACCTTTGACTATAGGTTTGAAGGTATGAAGGGATCTCCATTTATCCCTGAAAATTGGGCTGAAGCTACATTGATTACAGATAAAAATAAGCGCGTGTCCAATGTTAAAGTTCTCTACGATGTACTAGACTATCAATTGTGGGTAGAAAGGCCTAATGGAATCCGTATGGTTGCGAATACTCAACAAGTGGATAGTTTTATGATCAATAATAAAGGAGGAATAAGAACGTTCGTCAAGGTAAATGACCCTACGATAGAGGAAAAAGCCGTTTTTCTGGAACTTATGTCTGAGGGAGAGGTCAATTTATATTGTAAGTATCGCAAATACTTTGTACCAGGAGATAGAGATAATGCTGCATATAATAACCAACGTTATTCAGAATATAAGTCAGGGAAAAGTTTGTATTATATACAGCGAGTTGGAAGCGATACCTTTGAAAAAATAACTCCTCAGAAGGGAAAAATTTTCAAAGCACTTGCTGACAAGAAAGATGAAATTAAGGCTTTTATAAAAGAGAATGAATTCTATATCGTTGATGAATCAAATCTCGTAGAAATCGTAAGATACTATAATACGCTTTGATAGAATGTTAACAGCTTCGAAAACAATGTTTTTCTGGCATAGAAATAGCTAATAGTATATACAGAAGCACCTCTACCTGAACTTATAACTGGTTACATTATGTATAAGCATTATTTGATCCTCTGGGTGATCATCACCAGCGGGGTGTTTCAAGTATATGGACAAGATTGGAAGTCCAAATATTATACCCTTCAACAGCGTGTAGAAGAAAAGCGCATTTCTCGCAAAAACCTTCGCGAAACGCCAAATTCTCTTTCAGAAAAATGGGGTAAATACACACTCGACTCTGTGGAACTCCCCCCTATGAGGGAACCAAAACCCCTAACACCCTTACAATTTACTCCTTCGTCGTCTGAGCATATACCTTCTCAACAAAGGATTAAATCTACTCAGGTTGAGATATTGAAGATTGATACAACGTCACATCGCTTAAGGATCAAGTCTTACCACAATCAAACATGGGACGAACTTCCCGATGAAGATATACAGGGGAAGATAGCATTCTTTGGTAAATCTATTCCTGTGAGAGATCATACAGATATGGCTTTTTCTCTACAGGGAAATTTAAGTCCCACAAGGATATCTTGGAGCTGGAAGAAATTATCTAACAGTACGGCAGACCGTCAAATCCTTGATCTGCTAAAGTATTCGTATTATTTGGGACTCAATGACTGGGGATATTGCTTACTGATAAATGAAGTTTCAAAACATCTTTATCCCAGAGATATCAATGCACAAACGCTCTTCAATTTGTATGCATTGGCACAGGCAGGATATCACGCTAGAATCGGCCAACACAATAACCGCATATACCTTATGGTACCCACTAAGGAGCGTGTATATGGATATACGTTCCTTAAAAAGGGAAACACCAAGTATTATGTTATGGACCTCAATGGCACTATTCCTCAATTGAATAAGGCATTTGTGTTGGACCTTACTTTCCCATTTACTGATGATATCATCAGTTTTTCAACCTCCAGCAGATTGAAACTCGGCAATGATATATTGAACAAGCAATACAATTTTTATTATGGAGGAAAGAAATATCAAGTACATGCAACGATAGATCGACAATTAGTTAAGTTTTATAATACATATCCATTTACAGACTGGCATATACAGCTCAGTGCTCCCATGAGTCCATATGTACACCAAACACTCATTAAAGAGCTCAAACAACTTGTTGCTGGAAGATCTGAGGCTGATGCAGCGAATATGATATTGCGATTTGTGCAACAAGCATTTCCCTACAAAACAGATACAGAGCAATTTGGAAGTGAAAACTATCTTTTTGCTGAGGAGATGTTGTACTATCCCTATAGTGACTGTGAAGATCGATCTGCATTGTATGCTTATTTGGTAAAAAATATTTTGGGATTAGAAGTCGTAGGGTTACTTTTTCCGGGTCATGCTGCAGTTGCAGTAAAATTTCGCAGAGCTGTAGATGGCGCCTATGTTTCTTACCAAGGTAAGCAATATACCATATGTGATCCTACATATGTGAATGCTGACATAGGTAATTATGCCCCCCAGGTTAATGGAAAGGATGTTAGAATTATAGCTTTTGGAAATTAGTATTGTCAGTTAAGATTGATAATGACTAGAAATACGTGCCAGCTCGAGATCAATTTCAGCTCGGGGTATCCATCGTCCTCTTACCATCACTCCCTCATGATCTTTGAGTATGCCGAGGTCCTGGAGCGGATTTGCAGGTAAGAGGATACAATCTGCGGAAGCTCCTTCTTCCAACGTTCCCC
>CAZZEC010000326.1:0-2876 GCA_964652565.1 uncultured Bacteroidia bacterium | reverse complement strand
GCAGGCTTCAATACCTGCTCCGATTTTGAAGATAGTGCTTCAAAGAAGGAGGTTATTTGGGAGAAAGAATAGCTCAATAGCATTAAAACTTGTTTTTCCACATCATCGATTCTACAGGTTTGATGGTTCGCTGATTGTATTTCGCACTGGGTTTGTTGTTGTACAGGTTGATGACATCACCATCTACTTCAAAGTAGATCAATTGTCCAATGGGCATTCCTTCGTAGATTCTTACGGGTTGAGCAACAGTAATCTCAAGGGTCCAGGTATTGCAAAAACCCACATCTCCTTTTCCTGCGGTGGCGTGGATATGTATTCCTAGCCTGCCTGTGCTACTTTTTCCTTCCAGAAAGGGAACGTGTTGGTGAGTTTCAGTATATTCTAGTGTTACCCCTAAATAGAGGGTATGAGGTTGTAGCACTAATCCAGCATCGGGAATAACGATTTCATCTATGGTGTTGTGTTGCTTGGCATCTAAGGTTCGGTTGCGATAGGTGGCCAGATATTTTCCCAAATGTACATCGTAGCTATTACTCCCCAGTGCTTCCCGTTTAAATGGCTCTATAATGATATTCCCTTGCTTCATTTCTTCCAGAATACGCCTGTCTGATAATATCATGTATGATTGAAATTATTAAGTCTTTGTCATTGAAAGTTAAGTCAGGCTCTCATTCCACAATACTAAATGGTAAATGAGAGAAACGATAGATATGTATCGAAAACTGCTTAGCGCAATTAACGATATACAAGGGTATAAAATTAACGAAAGAAAGGGGACTTAACCTATAATTCGTCTGCAATGTCGTCATAAAGGTTATGGCTTCCATTGGTATGACCATTCCCATTGGGTTCGAAGAGGTTTTCCTTATGCACAGGACCTAGATGAGAATGAGAAGAAGCGGATAATTCTCTGGTATGCTCAAATTTCTCCAATTTACCCAGTTGCGATTGGAGAAATACCTGTAGCTGAGTGAGTACTTCTTCTCTTCGTTTGTGAAGTTCTTCGATTTCGGAATCGATGCGATTTCTTTCAGTCACCCCACGTTGAATGATATCTCTTGCTTTAGACTCTGCCTCCTGAATTTTCAATTCAGCTTTTTTACGTGCATTTTCTACCGTAGAGCGAGAAGATTGTTCTGCTTGCATCAACGTCTTATGGAGCATGTTTTCCACTTCCTTAAGCGTTTCGTAGCTCGCCTTAATCTTTTCGAGATTTTCTTTCAGCGCACGGTTAGCTTCCAGTTGCTGTTCCATTACCTTAGCAACTTCCTGTAAAAAAGCATCAACCTCTACACGATTATAGCCCCTGAATTCTCTGTTGAATGATTGTTGCCGTATTTCTATGGGTGTCAGCATATCTCTAAGCCATTATGTGTAACTTCCAACGGATTAGTTTCCGATCATCGCTACACGAAATTAATGAATTATCGTAATTTATCCATTTTAATCTATTAACGCTGTGAACATGTGATTCGTTTCGTTTATAGTCAATTACTTTTAACAAATCAAAACTGTAAGCATCCCAAACCTTTATTGTTTTATCTCTGCTCCCTGTTACTACTATATCTTCATACGGAGATAAAACTATTGCGTTTATTGTAAAATTATGAGCAGGGATGCTTTTAATCAATTGATAAGATTGCTGTAAGTCCCAAATATTCAGATGGGCATCACGTCCTCCACTCATTAAATATTTACTGTCTTCATTAATACACAGGGAAAATACAGAATTATCATGGGCTTTCCAGTATTCTATAACATCTTTTCCATTTTGAGACAGAACGAGTATATAATTGTCACTTGTACCCAGATATTTTTTTTGCCCACTTTTATCGCTTAAAATAGCTCTGAGATTATTGGGTACGATCCTATCGTGTTTCTGTTCTGCAAAATTATCTAGTGAAACAATCCCTAAAAATCCATTGGCTTGTAGTACCCACACGTCGTTAGTAGCCTCGTCGTGATATAAGTCATAAATTGCATCCGTGGTCTTTCTATACGTATGAATAATTTTTTTTTCTTTTATATCTACAAAATAAGCGGTACCATCACTACTTCCAACGACTAAAATTTCTAATTCAGGAATTTCAAGTAGTGAATAAACGCCACAACCGATCTTTATGACCCCATCTCCTTGGTCCTCTGTTTTGTGCATATCCCACTTCGCAACCACCCCATCATCCCCCGATGTATATACAAATCGTCCTTCACGATCTATGGTCATCGCATATATAGAGCCGCGATGACCGGTATATTCATGTACTTTTTCAACCTCAATCTTCTTTCTCACGCAATTTTTATGCGAAAGTTACACAAGTTCGACCAAAGCTGAAAGAAGTTTGTGAACTATAGGAATGTTTCATCCTAGAAAAAGCGTTTCAACCGGAGGTAGGTTAATCGAAAAAGGAATATTACAAGAGCTCTCTCTTTTACGGGGTATATATATCCTTTTTCTGCCCAATGATAACAAGTATGTTGTATCTCAATATCCCTAAACAAATTGTATAATTAATGAAACCTTAAATTTATTAAAAAAAGTATATGTCAGTTAATAATAATTTAACATTAAAAATATTATTCATATTCCAATGATGTATTTTTATATGAAATGTAATAAAATATAAATATTTTTAGACAAAACTATACCTATCCTTATAATACTCTTCCAATTTATCTTAGTAAGTTAAAAAGTTCAATTTCAGTATGTAAGAAGATATCTTTTTAAGAAGAGAAATATATAAATATCCACAAAGAATACTGGATTTTCACCATAAGTAGCTCATTATTAATATATTACGAGAATAATTTTAGTTATGAATAGTAGTGTTTTTTTATTTATATACATAATTGTTTTAGTTAGTAAATGTATTAACTAA
>CAZZEC010000325.1:0-2888 GCA_964652565.1 uncultured Bacteroidia bacterium | reverse complement strand
GCGATGTTTGTCGATAATTGGGAGGTAGAAAAAGAGACACCGAAAGATTTGGTAGGGATGGAAGACTTCATTAGTGAAGTCCAGAAGTCAGGAACCTATTTATCAGATTTCGTCGAAGTAAATGATGCAATCAAAGCTACCAGGGCCGTATTTAAAATCATTGGTAACTATGTCGCCTACGATGATATGCATGCAATAAGAGAGTTATTGCCTGCAGATATGCGCGAATGTTTGTAGGTAGGGGCGGCTTACGAACCGCCCCTACATATTCTATCTTGGATCTAAAATCATACTGATTCGCATCTGAGCATCCTCAAGATGATACCTGGACATGTCATCGCTGAATCTACTCAGCGAACCTTCTATATCTTGTTCAAGCTGTTTGAGGTTGGCTCTGGCTAGCGCACGAATATCTGATTGAGAAACGTCTATAGGGGTATATGCGGTGAAATTTCTGGCATTTCCGCTAATAGAAGACTGTTCCTCTTTCATCAACTTTTCCATTAGTTCAATATATGCCCTTTGCAGATTTCTTCTATAGGAATCTATTTGACCTCCTTCTCTTAATTCAGACCATATCCCTTCGCGGGTATCCTGACAAAGATTCAGCATAGTATAGGCATCATCTCCCTTTATGGCCTCGGCCTCCAGTAATCTTCCTAATCTGCTAAAATCAAATAATGCATTCAATGTTCTCTCTTGTACCGTACGAATTCGTTCTACGATACCTGCAGGTTCTACTCTTCGCAAAATGTCTTCATCGATCATCCATTCAGGAGTTTGAAAAAGCTGCTCATTTAGGAACTCTACAGCTTCTTCTTGTCGGGCTTTAGGAACGTGTTCATAAACCGGGCCTTCCTGATCATAAGTCTTATACCATTCATACACTCCTCCTACATTGGTCTTCACGTGCCCCATATATCGATTGAACTGGGTAATCACCTGCCCATACAATTCTTCCAGATCTTCATAATTCTTTCCCTCTGCTTCTGTCCAATCAATCAAGTTGGGCACAATGCGTTTGAGATTGGCAATGCCATACATGCTCGCCTCAACAGAGTTATCTCCTATATCTTCAGTTTGACTTGTAGGATCCAAAGGATTTGACATTTGTTTTCCAAAGCGATATACAGGGTCGTCTCCGTGTTCTTCTATCCATGTATTCAATGTGGAAACCTCTTCTTCTGGGGAGTCTGCCTCGGGAATAGGTCGATACCCCCATTTCACAGCATATATATCATATGCTCCAATTGCAGGCATCAAGTTTACGCCTTCATCCTCGGGTTGAGCAACATAGTTGAATCGAGCATAATCCATGATAGAAGGAGCCGTACCGCTGTTTTGAGTAAATGTAGGTGAACGGAGTGAATCCACAGGATATGCAGCACTAGAACCCATATTGTGGGGGAAACCCAGCGTATGTCCCACTTCATGTGCCGACACAAATCGAATTAACTCTCCCATGAGCTCATCCTCAAATTTTACATTTCTCGCACGAGGGTCCACAGCAGCAGTCTGAATAAAATACCAATTCCTGAGAAGATTCATCACATTGTGATACCAGAGGATATCACTTTCCAGAATTTCTCCAGATCGAGGGTCGTGGACATGAGGTCCTTGCGCATTTTGAATAGTAGTAGTAATGTATCTTACCACAGAATATCGTACATCCTCCGGGCTCCAATCCGGGTCTTCTTCTTTACTTGGTGGCTCTTTAGCAAGTATGGCATTTTTGAACCCCGCAGCTTCAAAAGCTACTTGCCAATCTTCTATCCCTTGTTTAATATACTTTCTCCACTTTACAGGAGTAGCAGGATCTACATAGTACACGATGGGTTTTACCGGCTCAACGAGTTCTCCTCGTTGGAAAGCTTCCATATCTTTCGGTTCTAATCTCCATCTTGTAATGTATTCTTCTTCCGCTGCTTTTTGCTCATCTGCACTATAATCTACCTGAGATATGCGGAAGAAACCTACTCTTTGATCGTGTTTACGTGGCATCATAGGCTCCTCTGGCAATAGAACAAAAGACTGATTCATTTCCAGTGAAAGAGATTGAGTCAATTCATTAGAAGGTAAATCACTTGCATTATAAGTGAGAATGTGTCTCACCTCTACATTCTGTGGAAAGCTCTTCATGCTGGTGATAAGTGATCTATCTTTATCCAGAGATTTTACCTCAAAGTTTTTACGCTGGTTTTTACTCAATGCACCAATCATTGCTACATCTGTAGTGAATAGTTCTCCTACCTCTACTACATATGCTGTAGAGTCTTCATTGTAGGTAGCAATGTCAAATGCCATAACTATAGGCTCAAAGTTGTTATTGCGAACGGATTCATACACAGGATTTTCTTCGCTGGCAACGTTATTGTGCGACACAGAACGCATGAGAATGTTATCGTTCATGTGCTGCCATCGAATAACTTGCTGTGGGCGACTTTTCATTCCCGCTCCGCCAAAACTTAAACCAGGTGTTACACCTGCGATCCTGCTTACAATCAGAATTTCTCTTTCCAGGATTTCCGCTGGTATTTCAAAATAGTATTTACCTTCCACCTGATGTGTGATAAATAATCCGGAGTCTGTGACAGCTTCGCTGGTGATAATGTCTCCATAAGCTTTCTGTTTTTTTTCATCCTGTTTGGAGTCATCAGACTTCTCAGCTTGCGAAGTATCCTGTTGTTGATTTTTCTTTCTTTTTTGGCTGAATGATGGGCTGATACAGATGCTTAATCCTATGAAAAGGCATAGTATCTTGAGATTCATTTGGTTTAGAAGATGTGTAAGAAGCATATAAAATATTTAGCAACGGTAAAAAAAACTCATAGTGAATATATACAACTCCTGCCAAAATAGCTTTATTTTTGAGGGACTTTTCAGTACAT
>CAZZEC010000324.1:0-2947 GCA_964652565.1 uncultured Bacteroidia bacterium | reverse complement strand
GTCTTCCTGATAAAAGGCTTTGAGTAGTTCAAAGCCTCTTTGATTGTGTTCGGTATGTATACTTGATAAAATATTTTTCTTTTCTCTTTGTGTGAGGTGCCAACTGAGGGAGGCTGGCACATCCAATCTCTCTCGTGGGTATTCAAATGAAATGATCTCAACCGGACCAGAATACCATTCTTTCATGAATGACAACATATATTCACTACTCATATCTTTTGCCTCAGTCATAGAATAGTATCCACCTCCCAGGGGTGCAAGTTTTCTATCCAGGTATCCTTTATCAGAAAGGTCTTCTATGGGATCTTCCCGATCATTATCTCGTATTTGTATGAAAATCACCCTTGAAGTATGCTGAGCAAACCATTCTCTAAACTCAAATAAGTATCTGATTGAAGCCTGTGCGCCGTAATTGTCTATAGCGCCTGCATCGATAACTTCCATGGGAGGGCTACTGGGAAGGGTGATCATAGGTAAGATAAATGGAAACGTCGCATTCATTCTCAGCGCTGTGGCAAAGAGCAAACTATCAGAACGTTGTTGTGAAAACATTCTTCTAAATTCTACCCCTGAAGAGCGTGTTCTATAAAATGAGGTAATATAATTGGCTTTGGTAAGATAAGACATAGGAGAAGAGGAGATATATAATTTTCTCCCCTGATTGAGGATGGTGGGAGTTATGACTACAGAGGGAATCAATCCTTTGTTCACAGCGTCTGCGTAATCCCCCAATAACCGATCCTGAAATTCTGGCATATTGATCATCAGTTGATCGTCAAATGCATATCCACTTTCTTTATCATACACCTGATCTCTATACTTGAACTTGAGATTGGGCAGGAACATATCAGTGAAGGATTTAAAAAACACGCGATTCAGCAGATCCTTGGAAATATTTTCCCGGTATTTTTCATCAGTAACATGGATACTATCTCCATTCACTCTTCTAAAGTGTAATTCCCTATAATAAGCAAGTCCCAGCATTCCGCCTGATGCACCTGTCATAAGCCTCATATCATCTGCTATCCGTCCGTGGCAAATGCTATCCATGTTCTGCAATATGCTGAGTGTCCAGAAGGCTGACCGAAGCCCCCCTCCTGAAGCCATGACAAAAACCGCTCTGGGGCGAGATACCCCCCAGGTTTGTTGTTGACGTTTGCGCCATGCTTCCAGCGTTTGTATAGTTCGGTAGCGATCTTTTAACACCGTATCAGGATGTAAGATGCCTGCCAGTGATTCATCCGAATACGTTGCGGGAGGAGCTTTATAATCTAGTCCAAAGGCTTGATGTTGTTCAGATAACGCGTCAATTCGGGGAAAAATGAAAATGATAGAAAATAGAATAATAACGATCAATAGCCCTATTCGCCTATACCAAAAAGATAACGCGCCAGATATCATGAGAAAGAGTGAAAATACGAGTAACATACTGGCACCTGCTGGAATTTGCAAGACAGGATGCTCCTCCAATAGCCCTAATACGGCGATGATAAGAAACGTAACAATCTGAATGAGAAGGAGACGCTCATGGTGTTGATTAAGGCTGTTGACAATCGTTCTGAAGCCTACTGGAGGTAAATTTTTGACTTCATGAATTGTAAAAGGAAAGCCAATATATCTTTTGGCCCTGGGAGGGGCGTTAAAACTTTCTCTTGCCTTTTCCAATATCACCCTTCGATTGCGTTTACCTTGACCTTTTTCCCAGCTCTTGGATAAGAAGCGCTCTACGATATGTGTGATCGTCTTTCTGGCAAAGAAAAAACTTGCAGATAATACAAAGAAAATACTGATACCTGAGACTAACCCCATCACTTTCTCAAAGATATCCCATGCAGAACCTTCAGATTCAGTAAAATGAAATAAAGTAAATCTATAAAAATAAAGGCCCAGGAAAATACCTGGAATGATAAGATTGTTATAGGAAAAGATAAAAAAAGGGTGACTACTTAAAGCGATGAATTGAAACCTGTGACTTTCACTTATGTAAATGGTGATCATGTAGGCAAAGAGAAAGCCTCCCAAAGCTGAACCAATCAGAAATACGCTCCAAAAATTTTCCAATCCCAGATACTCAGGCTCCAGCAATAAATAGGCACCACCAAAATCACCTCCAATGACTCCACTAATCAACCCTACAAGTACCAACCAGAGAAGAATAATGTATAAATGACGCTGTATTTGGATTAACAATAATTTAACGGGTAATGATTCTACAACTGCATCCTGAATCTCCTTCAACTTTTCAATTGTCATCTTTTCTACATTTATCAATCTACATATAAATCAACGTACCTCATTCACTCGTCGATTAATATAATAAACGTAAGGTTTTAATAAAATGTAACCTTATACATTCATTACACTTGGTTAGCAATAGATGCAGAATTCTTTTCTTTTTTAAAAGGACGAATGATCAATCGTGTCCCTTTATCATAAGTAAGATAACTCCAGACCCAGTTGATGAACACCACTAATTTATTTCGGAAACCCATAAGAAATAGCAAATGTACAAACATCCAGGCCATCCAGGCTATCCAACCTTTGAGGTGCAATTTTGCAAAATCTACTACCGCTTTATTCCTACCGATTGTTGCCATAGATCCCTTGTCAAAATAGGAAAAGGGAATGGGGTCTTTTTCCTTGAGTAGAAGATCAAAATTCTTAGAAAGGTTTTTAGCCATTTGTATGGCAACAGGCGCGACTTGCGGATGACCATCTGGATAGTCCTCCGTTTTCAATAGTGCGATATCGCCGATTGCGTATACATCTTTTATTCCATCTATCTCGTGATATTCATTTATGAGAATTCTATTACCTCTTCCTAAAACATCACTGGGTATCCCTTTTGGAACGGAACCCTTTACCCCTGCTGCCCATAGTACTGTTTTTGCTTCAAAATTCGGACCATCTTTCGTTTCTACAAGCTCTCCGTCAAAATTCTCTACCA
>CAZZEC010000323.1:0-2961 GCA_964652565.1 uncultured Bacteroidia bacterium | reverse complement strand
TAGTGAGTAAGTATGGAGGCAATAGTTCAACTATTCCCCACCCGAAATATTTCTGTTTAGAAAACCCTTAGCATCTCTTTCACTCCCGCTATTGTACGATTCACTCTTGATTTCCCCTTCTTCAGCATGAAATATATGCAAAAGAGATACTGTATCATCATATTAGTAGATGTAAAGAACCAAAATACAACAACCATGCGATACTCATACTTTCCCAACATGTCTTCCAACACAAAGCTCATGCTTTTGGCAATTATGCTGGTTGTACTACTTATCATTCAGCGAAAAGGTATCACTGCTGATGAAGTGTGCAAAACTTCCAGAAGTTTTCATCAACCTGTAGAAATGCTAGAAGATGAGATTGATGCTAAAGGTCTCTCACTAGATCATGTGAGGGTGTTGACGGATCACGTGCAGATAGTTGAAATTCAATACAATGATTTGATACAACTGCATGTTAAGCTCATTCAATTCTTTGTCACATCTATCAATCGCTAGCACTCATATATGTAAAAAAGCTACCAGATTTGATCTGTAGCTTTTTTACGATCCTTCTGCCAATCACATCTCCAACCCCAAATTTTTTCTCAATACAGAATCTTTTACACTATTTTGAGACCAATAGGCAGATTTCATTCTTTCTTTGCGCGTAGCAATAGTCTTCAACTCTCTACCTCTACTTCCATATGTTTCTTCCCATCCTTCGATTTCATGTGGAAATGAATTGTTGAAACGAATAGACAACGTGCGATTATACTCGGGATAGCTCAAGGTATATATCATCTGACCGGGCTCTTCAGATGCAGTTAATGCTGCTTCAGCCTGGACTACATCAAGTTCTACATGTTTGAGCCTAGAGAAAAAAGTACCTGGTATTATTTGTACATTTCCAGTGGGGAGGCTTTCTGGCGAGATACGAACTCGGGACCAAATCTCGTCTTCTAACCATGCATTTTTCAGTGAGAAATTAGTATCTCCTTCAGATTCAAAATATGAAAAACCATTTACCTGATATTTATTTTTATCCAGATTGAGTTGCAAATACGTGTGCCCACACCACTCTTGTGAACTCGTAGTAACTTTTAGCGAGTGAGGATACTGATCCAATTGCACAGGGGTAAATGTAGATTGCATCATGGAATAGGGATAGATACCTGTATTAAATTTCTTAGTCAGGTTCAATTTCATGACGGTTACCGCATCTTCTCCAGCTCGATCGGGGTAGTCCAGTTTTACTTGTTTAGATTGAGAAAAAGGTTCCGTAACGAATATCAAAACCGCATGGCCTGGATGTATTTCTCCATATCTCGCTTGCTGTAAATCATAGCTTGTAATTTCTGCTTTCCCCTGATACCAATATTCGTTGAATTCCGGATCGGTTTCGAAACTTGCAAACGTTGCCGTTGATCCGTTTGGTGAATTGGTATTCTGGCAAGCTGATAACAAAAGAGTAGCACATAAGATACCAAAGAAGGTGGTGTATGATAAATGCATAATGATTTAGTTTATTATATATATAACCTACGCATAAAAAGAAAGTTTTTCATTGACGGTTGTGCGACACTATCTATGATATAGGTAGCTTTTATCTGTTATTTTGTATAAAATTATATGAATATGACATCAGATGGATCACCCAGTACAGTATTAGTAGGTACGACGAAAGGGTTGGTAATCATTGAGAAAAATACGCTTGGAATCTGGGATATTCGCGAAGTGTGCTTTGAGGGACTACCCATATCGATGATTTTTATCGACTCTCACACGGGATACTGGTGGGCGGGATTATCCCATAGACATTGGGGACAAAAACTGTATCGATCTGGAGATCAAGGGATTCATTGGGAACAACTTACTACTCCTACCTATCCTTCTGATGCAGAAGTTTATCCAGATAAACGCGCTGTGCTAAAACAGATATGGTCAATGTGTAGCGTAGGGTCGGACAAGCCTGATGAATTTTGGATGGGAACCGAACCTGGAGGGCTGTTTCATTCAGAAGATGGAGGAAATACCTTCCAACTCGTGCAGAGTCTATGGGAACATCCTTCCAGGAAGAACCCTCAACAATGGTTTGGCGCAGGTAAAGACTTTCCTTTTCTACACTCTATTGCGGTAGACCCCAGAAATAGCGATACCATATATATAGCTGTCAGTTGTGCAGGTATCTTTAAAACTGTGGATCATGGAACAACCTGGAGCCCCAAAAATGAAGGGTTAATAGCAGCGTATCTGCCCAATCCTCATGTAGAGGTTGGACACGACCCCCATCGCTTATTGATATGCAGATCCCAACCTGATGTACTCTGGCAACAAAATCACTGCGGAATATTCCGTACCACTAATGGAGGGGACCACTGGGATAATGTTACAGATCCTTCAGGACTGGCAAATTATGGTTTCGGACTGGTCATTGACGATCACAACCCCGATCGTGCCTGGGTGATTCCAGCTCAGGGAGACACGCATCGAATTCCTCATGATCTCGCTTTATGCGTCTGCTATACCGAGGATGGAGGAAAACGTTGGCAGGCAATCCGAAATGGCCTCCCCCAACAACAATGCTTTGATATTGTATTTCGACATGCTTTTGACAAAGTGGGTTCCACACTGGTCTTTGGCACCACCAATGGAAATATATACATATCTGAGGATGAAGGGCAACATTGGGATATTCTCAGTACACATCTGGCCAGAGTGGATGTGGTAGTAATGATGTAGGGAAGGATCAGTGTATCATCAATTCTCTTTTACGGTTATCGATTTGATTTCATCGAACATGTTCAGTATGCGAGGATAATTTCCTGGACGTATCCCTGGTATATTGCCAATTTCTACCATACGCCCTTCACTATCTAGTATTTCGTGATGTGGATACCCTTTTACACCAAAAAACTTTTCAAAGAATGCTATTTGATTTTTATTCAATAGGTAATTGACTCCCTTAAGTTGAAAATGGTC
>CAZZEC010000322.1:0-3124 GCA_964652565.1 uncultured Bacteroidia bacterium | reverse complement strand
TATCAGTGCAAACGCACTAAAATCATTAACAGCTGCTAGTCAGTAGCTTAAGTTGGTTCAATATATAAATATTTTAATTATAATTAACTAACAATGATTTATTTATAAAATTTGGTTGCGTTTGCCCTGCTATATTATCAACATGGCATCTCCATAGGCATAGAATTTATATCCTTCTTTGATCGCCTGTTCATAGCATTCCATCATAAAATCATACCCCATAAAGGCCGCAGTCATCATAATCAGCGTTGATTTGGGGGGATGAAAATTTGTTAAAAAAGCATTGCTAATATGAAACTCATAGGGAGGATAGATAAACTTATCTGTCCATCCTTCGGCAGGATTCAACATTCTACTTGCAGATACAGATGACTCCAACGCCCGCATCACAGAAGTGCCTACAGCCAATACTCTCAGTTTCTCTTTCTTGGCATTATTTACCATTTCCTGTGTACTATCTGGGATCACAAAATACTCGGAATCCATCCTGTGCTTAGACAAATCTTCAACCTCTACGGGATTAAAGGTGCCTATTCCAATATGCAAGGTTATGTTTGTCGTCTCTATGCCTTTGAGCTCTAATCTTTTGAGCAGTTCTCTGGTAAAGTGTAGTCCAGCAGCAGGAGCAGCTACAGCTCCTACATTGTTTGCATAGACGGTTTGATAATCATCTCGATCTCTGGGTTCAACCTCTCTTTCGACATAAGGAGGAATAGGGGTCAATCCCAGTGTATTAATCAAATGATGGAGTTCTTCATTCTCACCATCAAATAAAAAACGTATTGTCCTCCCTCTTGAAGTAGTATTATCCACAACCTCCGCGACTAAATCATTTTCTCCAAAATACAACTTGTTACCGACCCTTATCTTTCTGGCAGGCTCAACTAATACGTCCCAAAGTTTTTGTTTGACATTTAGTTCCCGCAACAGAAATACTTCTATCTTAGCACCTGTCTTTTCCTTTTTTCCAATTAATCGAGCAGGAAATACTTTCGTATCGTTTAGAACCATTACATCTTCCTCATCAAAATACTCCAGAAGATCCTTGAATTGTCTATGCTCTATTTTTCCGGTATCACGATGAGCTACAAGTAATCGACATTCATCTCTGGGGTCATTCAAATAATAGGCAATCTGTTTATCGGGGATCTCAAAATTAAATGCAGAAAGTTTCATTGCCATGAGAGGAAAACTTGATTTGTTAAAATGAGTTTGCAAAATTAGTAGTGTTACACGTGATAATCAAGCGCAACCAGATGTAATTCCAACATTTTGTGCATATTTTATTAAGCATATTGCCCTAAAGCTATAGGATATATGTTATTTTAACTCAAAATTAGGAAAAAGGAATCACCCCGAAGAATAAGTAAATTAACAATATGATATATTGGTTGAATCGTCTACTACAGGGTTTGGGCGTCATTTGGGGAATTGTGACACTATTATTTTTTATTTTTTATGCACTGGGAGATCCGACCAGCTATATAGTAGGAGATCAGGCTGATGAAGCTACACGGCAAGCTATTAGAAAAAAATATGGATTGGACCAACCTTTGCCCCTACAATACCTGGGGTATCTCAATGACCTTTCTCCATTGGGATGGCTTTCCCAAGAGGAAGCATCGTTTAGTTCACACATTTCCTTACTGTCATTTCCAAATGGAAAAGTTGCTATAAAATGGCCTGACATGGGTCAGTCATTACAAACACGTCAGCGTGTTCATGTCCTCCTGAGACAAAGAATAGAAGGTACTGCTATATTGGCATTGACCTCCTTATTTTTTGCTTCATTGTTTGGCATCACTTTGGGTTTGATAGCTGCCCTACATTTGCAGAAATGGCCAGATCGATTGATATTATCCACTTCTGTACTCGGAATTTCTGCTCCTTCATTTTTTATGGGTGTATTTATCGCCTGGCTCTTTGCCGTTAACCTTCGTCCGTTTACAGGACTTAATGTTACAGGCTATATTTTTGAACCTCACATATTTGATGATGGGAGAACCATGGTCCTTAAAAATCTATTTTTACCCGCTTTGGCATTGGGCATCCGCCCCTTAGCTGTATTTATACAACTTACTCGAAGTAGTATGATCGAAGTATTACAAACTGATTATATTCGCACGGCAAAAGCTAAAGGTCTCAACAATTATCAAGTGATAGTCTCCCACGCACTAAGAAATGCACTCAATCCAGTGTTAACCTCTATTACAGGCTGGTTGGCATCATTGCTGGCAGGTGCATTCTTCATAGAATATATATTTAACTGGAGGGGTGTGGGGAAATTGATGATCGATGCACTCAACGCTAACGATTTTCCTGTCATCCTCGGTTGTGCCATTTTCATAGGAGGAATTTTTGTCGTAATTAATATCGTTACAGACGGCTTATATCAATGGCTGGACCCAAGGGTAAAACTTGATTAGTCTATGGTGGCTGAATTATGTATATATTTAAGAAACATTTATCATTTAGGTACATCGACAATATTAAATATATGTTTACAACTTAATCGGTACAAATCACAATATCCCCCTGCAGAGATGGATAGAGAATAGGAGAGGGTCGAAGAATCCGAAATGTGAATATATCGGTGGACGTAAGAGGGAGACCATATAGCTTAAACAATACATGTATTGTTTCTTGATTGAATTCACCGCTCTCCATCTACACGAACCGCTCTGCAGGGAGGAAATTAAATTATATAAATCTAAATATCCCTATTTTTCCATGTATTCAATCCCTTCAGGATTGATACGGGGTGGAATTCAACGGCTATTCTTAGCTCAATACTCATGCTGAATATGGATAAAAAATTGCCAATAGTCTACCTAATCGGATTTATGGGAGCTGGAAAGACTACTTATGGTAAAGCCTCTGCCCGAAAAGCGGGATGGCTGTTTAAAGATCTCGATACATTGATTGAGTCACAGGCATCCTTGACCATCCCAGAAATATTCAGTCAAAAAGGTGAATCTCATTTTCGAGCGTTGGAAAGGCAGGTCCTGGAAAATACACAAAACATGGAAGGTGGCCCTTACCTTATTGCGTGTGGTGGTGGAACTCCATGTTACAGCGATAATATGGATTGGATGAATGTACATGGAACGACTGTTTACCTGGA
>CAZZEC010000321.1:0-3140 GCA_964652565.1 uncultured Bacteroidia bacterium | reverse complement strand
TATCAAAAGATCTCAAGGCATTGTTGAGATAGTATTCATCCATATCTCCCATCCACACCCATATTTTTCCTTTCAATTTGGGGCCTAAAGTACTCCAGTTCTTTTGTAGGTACTTTTTGAGGTCATACTGCTCCCAATGATCCACTACTTCCCGGTTTATTACTCCAGAAAAAGGATCAAATACCATCTGTGGTATATCATCTTTTCCTTTGGGACTATATAATGCATTCCAGGCTCCCCACTGTTCCTGAGAGGTGTTATAGGTTCCCGTCTTTGCTACCACATTTTCAAACTGAATCTCTCGCTTGATAGAAAATTCAGGATCTCCATAGGTATTTCGCTTACTCGGGCGTTCGTAGTGATGCTCATTATAAAACGCATTGTTATCCTTATATAAGTCCACCAACTGCATGTGTTCGAACGTAACCGGATCAGGGCTGTAGGAGAACGTACCGTTAAAGGTTTCGGGGTAAAATATTTGTAAGGCTAACGAAACCCAACCTCCTGTAGAACATCCATCCAGAAATCTAGACTGAGGATCAGGCTTTCCGCGGAAATTTGTTTCAACATATGGAATGATCTCTTTAACCAATACCTCTCCATAAGGACCGCTATTGGCTGAATTTAATTGGTAGCAATCTCCATAAGGGCCATCTCCATCCAGGAAGACGTTGATAATGTTAGGTGACTCAGAAGACATCCACCACTCACTGAATGAGGATCTCTGCATCAATCTTCCCCCACGGGTATATCTGCTACCATATCCTCCGATATTATATCTCACGGGATAGGTCTTTTCGGTATTGTCGTAATAGTCTGAAGGCAAGAGGACAGAAAAATTCACCTTCATGGGACGATCCCACCAAGAAGTCAACGTGTCACTCTGCATGGTAATATATTTTACCCATTTTGTAGACTCAGGGGATGGTCGCGAGGATTGTTCTGTAAGTGTTAGGCTAAATGTCTGATCCCGGTTGATGGTAATTTCCTGAACGGGACTATACAGCTGATCTTCAGATATAATTGCTTCCTCTGAATTGTAGGGTGCATAAGAAGCTTGCAGATAATACGTTCCACTGGGAAACTGATCTAGTGGGATATCAGATGAACGAGATAAATTCTTATTGGCTTCAAAGGTAAATTCTTTCCCTTCCCAGCGATCGAGGTTCGTTGCATAAATATAACTGGGATTTCCCGGCCAGGTCTGAAATCGTGGTTGGGGGGATTTTCTTTCACTTATATAGAGAAATAACCGTCCTTCAGATTCCAGTAATGAGGTAAGTGATTCATTTGCAAATACCTGGGCCTTTATCTTGACCGTCTGGGATAAGGATGTTATTGCTGATATCGAACATACAAAGATAAGAATGAGTCTGAGATACATAGGGTATATACATAAAAAGTCAAAAGTTTAATCTAGTGAACTTTGACTTTCTCTCCTAATACATCTTCATAGAAATGATGCAAGGTAAACATTTGCTGTGCGCCTGTTTTCTGACCTATTTGAGCAACGATGTATAACCCCAATGCTAACCCAATGAGGAGGGGTAGAAACCATAAGATCTTAGCATCTACTCCCAGGCTGTAATTTGAAAATCCTATGATAGCAATAAAAAAGGCAATAGATCCTATAGCTGTATAACTAAACATAAACATGGACCACACTTTGGGGTTGGGACCGTACAAGCCACGAATAATACTGCCTTCTTGTTGTTCCTCAATAGATAGGGTCAATTGAGGCGACCAGTAGTGGCGATCTTCCTGAGGAATTTTAAGGGTAATAAATCCAGGGCTGATTGAGCCAGTACATGTAGCATTGGACTCATCAAGATGTGTCTCAATAATGTGTTGGATTTCTTTGGAAGAATAGTTGCTGAGGTGTTTAAATCTGGGTCTTATTCGATAGCTACTCATAGTACAGATGTAGATTAGATTACATAAATATATATAACCATTTGTATTCGACAATGAGTATTGTCATTCTCTAAAGTTAATCAGCCATATTCTGGGCCTGCTAAGGCAAATTGATGATCTCTGATACCCATTGGTTCAGATTCTCCTAAGTACATTCTATACAATGTCCTTCTGGAGTTGAAACCCAGTTGTTGCAGATAGGTTATCCACTCACTATTATGTGTAAAAGTATCGATGGTTACTGGATAATCTTTCCAGGTATTAATATAAGTATTGAGTAAGGATTTTGCTATTTCGATGTTTGTTGCTACAACAGGACCAATTTGATGGTAGAGTCTACCTTTTCTCCCCAAGCAATAGCCATGAATTTCGTCATTTGAAATATGGCAAAAAGACAAATCGGGGAAATGAGTATGTAAATGTGCGAGTAGTTGTTTTCTGCTGGCACCGAAAGCACTTATATCCAGTTTGAGGATCTGAGATATATTTTCTTTCTGTAGAGGAAGTATGCCAGGATGAGAAAGTGTATGAACATGGTTGGGTAGTCTGACCATTCTTTCCCAAAGGGCCTCATCCTTAAACCCTAGTGTTCTGTATAACTTTCTTCCTTCAGAGGTCGCATCTAACCTGATAACTCCAAATGGCTGAGCATAATAAATGGCAGCATTGAGCAACCTCCTTCCTATTCCTCGCCTCCTGTAGTCAGGGTGAACCAGGGCAAGTCCTATCCAAGAAAACTTTTCTTCATAAGGTATAGTGGTTACAGTTCCAGCTACTGTTCCATGAAAAGAAGCGATATAATTACCCTCAGGATTTGTTTCAATAAAGAATTTCCAATCCTCTTGATTTTGATTCCATCCAGCTAATGCGCTAAGTTCCATTCCAAAGGGAACGTCCTCGAGTGTCATTTCTCTTAGCTGAATAGGATCATCAATCATGGTTTGATATGCTTAGGAGGGCAGATTGAGTCAAAAGTGTAAAGGTAATTTAATGGGCTTGCCTTAAGTGTAATACTGGTATATAATAGTCAAAAAAATGTTTTAATATTAGGATGACATTTACCTTATATATTATTAAGTGTAGACATCCAGAAATCTAGATGCTTTTTAACAAAGTCATCATCTGTAAGTGCTGGATAATCCCTGTAAATGCGATCTATTTCTCCAGCTTGACCAGGAGATAATCCTTCATCCGGGTCCAGGCACCAGATGCCTTCCATAAGCCCC
>CAZZEC010000320.1:0-3144 GCA_964652565.1 uncultured Bacteroidia bacterium | reverse complement strand
TAAATGAAGGACTGAAAATGTGTTATCCGACTATTCTCCGAAATGTAATATTGATCCGAGGCCTAGTCACTCGCTTCATTTTGGGGAGTGAATGAAGCCAATGGGATTGTGTTTCGTCTTTCATCACTAATAGGCTTCCCGATTCTAGTATCAGTGATACCTTCTCCTGAGTCTTTTTGTGCTTGAATACAAATTTCCGTTGTGCTCCCAGACTCAGGGAGGCTATGGTTGTATTTTTGCCCAATTCTCTTTCGTCATCACTATGCCAGGACATGCTTTCTTCGCCACTGTGGTAGAGATTCAATAGGCTGGAGTTAAATGTGCCTCCGGAAACTGATTCGACTTTCTCCTTTAATTCCTTCAATTCATCCGTCCAAATTAGCGCTTCTTTGGTTGCGTTTGAATAGGTATAGGAAAAGTTTCTCGCACCATACCATGCGACTTTTCTTTTGGTAATCATATGTTTTCCAAATAGGAACAATTCGTCCTGCCTCCAGGCAATGGTGGACATCAGTTGATCAAAATAATGTCGTGCCTTTACAGGAGTAAGAATAGGACCGTAATTCACAACGGTCCCGTCATAGGGAAGTAGGTTATTCAATGGCTCATAGTCGAATAAATTCATGTTTACATAATTGATATGCTGTTTTCATACAGTGTCCACAGGGGCTGTACCCTTGGTCAAGGGCTTCTTGCTCTTCTTTATAGAATACCCAGTGAGATCTTTTTATACGTTTTCCTGATTTACAGGTTAGCGTCCCGTAAATTTTCAACCTAAGGTTTCCAGCGAAGCGAATCTCTCCTCTGCGGAGATAAGCGCGAAGCCTTTCGTCGCTTATCTCATCGTGATGTGTCATAATACTATCTTAACACTTTGAGTTCACAACCCTAAGCGGGGATGTGGATATGTATGAGTTAGAAGAATTATTCAAACTTATGTACTATCTTATCAATACAATATCTTCATTTTCTCATCAGGCTTCATAGGAGCAGGAAGATCTTCTTCTTCCAACATTTGACGGATATCAATTTCGATCCCTCTTGCCATAGAGGTGATGGGTACATCATTGTACAATCCTTCAAAAGGATTTTCACTGTAATCCCCGATCATTTCCATCGTCCAGAACACCCAGGAAGCTATCGTAGAAAAAGGGATAGTCAACCAAATAAAATATTCTTGCGATTGGGGAATGAATACACTTAACATGGCAAAAGGGAGTAAAATAATGAAGAGTAAAGTGAAGAAGTAATTGACTGTAGCATACTGTCTTGGAAATGGAAAATTTTTTATTCGTTCGGATTTCCCCTGTAGGGTATACATCTCCTTGACCATATTTTCCAGTTCCATATGGCGGAAATTATCGATTAATCCTCTCATCTTTAGCTCTTTAAACTGTCTCGATTGCATACTTTGCAAATGGGAGGCTCTATTTCCCTTTTTCATCACATACTGGAAATCCTCTTCTGTGAGATAGTCCTTCAATATTTCGAATTGCTGATCATTATACTCCAACCCCATTATTTTCCTGAACTTTTGATCCTGTCTCTTTTTGTGCTCCCAACCCTGCAGTTTTCTTAATTGGATGGTGAGCGCATATAGCCAAGCTACATGACGATGAACAATTTGCTTTCGGATTTGATATAATTCTTCTTCCTTGCTTTCTTTTATCGCGTACTCATTCGTAATAAAGTCTCGTGTCATGACAGTAAACGTTCGGGATGCATTGACTATACCTCCCCATATTTTTCTGGCTTCCCACAGTCGTTCATAGGAAGAATTATTTTTAAAGCCCAAATAGAAGGCAACTGCAATACCTATCAGTGAAATAGGTTGCCATGGAATAACTAGCCAGGGCCATTCTAACAGATAATACAATGCTACAGGAATGGTATCCCATAGTACAAAAAGGAAGATGAATCTACTTCCCCATCTAATAGTATGATAAAATGAATATCGTCGTCCTGCTTGCATGATGTATGAATAGGTTTATGGAATTCAAGATAACAAAATATCTTCTACACATTTTATCAAGGGCGAACGCACCAAATTTCATGAATAATTCATTATCAATTGATTACAATCAAAGTATTTATATGTTGGAAAAATGTAAGCTTCTAATAATACTTTACAATTTTAAAACCTGAACCCCATACAGCGATGTTGAAAACTCATTTATCGAAACTATATCATGTTCAACAAGCATCCACTGGGAGTCATCAAAGGGTTGTAAACTTAACGTGTAAAAGTAGTACTAGTAAGTAGCTGTTAATGATTTTAGTGCGTTTGCCCTGTATTTCATCCATCTCTAGACGTAAGATAACGGGTACAATATAGATTTACCGTTAAAGAGATTGTCTCAGAAAGCTTTTGCCCCATCCATTTTGAAAGAAACAACAATGGGTCTGCTGCCAGTTTTTGCGCTACTATGGATTGATAGACTTGATGGTCGGACAACAACAAATGTGATAACTCCAAGGGGGAAACTGTGATCTTTGCTTGATCTCTAAAAGAATAATCTTCAACTATTCCTGCTTCTTCGAGTCCTGAGAAGTTGATGGTATGGTCATACGCCAATGGCTGAATATCCGTTAGAAAATCCAGATGAGCTAAGATTTCAGTCATTAATACTTCAAAATCGTATACAATAATAATAGCTGTTGGGTTACTAACCCTTAACACTTCATCTAAGATCTTTTGCGATTTGCAATAGAATAGAGATCCAGCAAAGGTAATGACATCAAATGTATCATTAGGAAATGGTATATATGTAGTATCAAATATGTGATATTGCACCCCTACATTTGAAATAGCTAGTTTCAACATATCTCTGCTTGGCTCAAGTCCATGTGTCTCTTCACAAAAATTTGCTAGTGCAAGAGTCGAATGTCCTGTGCCCGATCCGATATCCAGTCCCTTTGTAAATCGTTGAGATTGGATGACTCTCGACAATATATCACTGTGCAAAGGAGGTCTATAAGCAGCATAATGGACGGCAATCTCGGAGTGATAGATGTTTTTAATCATAGAGGGTAGTAGTTTAGACGACTGACAACGGACGACGGACCACAGTAGAAAATAACTACTATTAAGTAGTTAAAATCAACAGTATCACAGCAATACAGCAATACAGCAATACAGCAATA
>CAZZEC010000319.1:0-3148 GCA_964652565.1 uncultured Bacteroidia bacterium | reverse complement strand
GCGGATGATGTAGCTTCTTGCCGTTGTAACCCACCCCATGCGTGAGCTTTTCATAATCCAGGCCTCGGGATTGGAGGTACTGGGTCGCATCAGCACTGTAGGGCAAACTGGACTGAAAGTACGCCCAGGCACTTTTGAGTACTTCGATGCTCGTCTGAGCAGCAAGTTGTGGGGGTGAACCCTTAGCGGCAGATGCTACCGGAGGTACAATCAGGCTTTTCGCTTTCATGATGGCTTCGTGTTTGCTACACTTCTCCCTATACATCACAAAATCAATCACATCGATTGACTTACCATGGGTCTTGCAGTTGGAAGAGAAGCAGTAGGCGGTGTTCGTCTCGCTGTAAATCTTCATCGAGGGGGTCATATCCGCATGGAAGGGACATCTCAGCATACCATTTTTATCAGGCTTGAGGCCGTAGTGATTGAGCACTTGGGCCATCGTTAGGCGGGTTTTGATCTCAGAGATCTCCATGGAAGAAAAAAATTAGAGAAAAATGATACTATGCAAACTTGCTTACAAGTATAGCAAACTTTCCTAATAAAATACAAGTCTTATTGTCATATAATATGAAGGATTGCTTAGTTGGGATTGCTTAAATGAGGTAATGATGCTATTTTTGAGCTATATCTACAGCATCAACAGCTACTCAGCATGGAGTTTAAGGATAGAATTAAGCACGCCCGTACCCAAAAAGGATATTCTCAAAAGGAACTCGCTCAAGCAGTAGGGGTACATGTAACCAATATCTCTCGCTATGAAAGAGGAGAAAATAGACCTACTGCTGAGGTGCTTTCACGCCTAGCAGAGATATTAGAAGTATCTGTAGACTTTTTAATGATGGGATCGGTGGATCAGGCGGCCTCTGATACTATTTCAGATAGAGAACTCCTTCAGCAATTTCGAAGAGTGGAAAAACTCCCTCAAGACAAGAAACGCCTCATCAAGGAGTTTCTCGATGCCTTTCTCCTTAAAAATGAACTCCAGCAGAAGTTTACCCTCTGAAATGAAATGGGTCTGTCTCAAATTTTATTACCACGATAAGTCGATGAGAGTATACTAAATATCTTCTTAAAAAAAGGAAAAATTCACAGTTTTTTAAAATTGGCGTAGTACTTTTTTAACACAATAAAAAACTAAAAAGGGGAAGTCGACTTATAAAACTTCCCCATGATCATTTCAAGACTCATCAGATTGCAAGAGGTCGCTTCTCTGAATATCAAACATTTCTGGGAAATCATTATGTTGTTTGTCATAATAATTTACCGTAAAAAAATACTTAAATGATTTCTCCAATAGAAAACATGTATTGCTTGAATCCGTAAGCGCAATACGAAAAATATGTTGGAATGCCTCCTTGGAATTAACTAGAAAGGAACCACAATAAATATAATCATCTGTAAAAATATAACTCGTTGAAGAGGCGTCAATCTTCATAAAAGATTCTCTTAATAGATCAGAATCAAGAAAACTACTTCCCTCAGCGACAAATTCACTTTTGTAATCTTTATTATACAACTTGATTTTATTGAGAATAAAATCCGTTTTCTCTAATTCAAGCCATGTTTGGAACTCAAAAGCATCGAACAGCCTCTTATAAGAGGATATTTTGCTTTTACCTTTATGCTTTCGCTTTAATAATTCTAATCTTTTACTCATCATATTCCCTTTTTGATTTTGGTTTCCCCATTTGTGGCTTGTTATTACTACCACTTCGATTTAAACCATCAGGCCTGTGTTGATTTTCTTTTGTTGGTCCTGCTTCCCAGTGTGGTTGGCCAGGATGGCTTCTATCATTTTTAGCATCCTGCACTGTGAATTTCTTATCTCTCGTAAGAAAAACCTTATCTTTAGAGATTGTAGCCCTATCAGGTATAAGTGGTTGGCTGGTCGGAATACCTGCTTCTCGCATTGCTTCTCGCCTAGCAGCCTTTGATGTAATCTTTGTAATATTAGGCTTACCTGTAACAAATGTCATCGCAGTAGATACACCTACTTCAATGGCTTCAGGTTCTTGAAGTTGAGAGCCTACATCCTGAGCTATCTGCTCAACAGAAGTCTCACTATAATATTCTACTGCGTCAGAAACCTCGTTTGAAACTCCTTCGGCTAAAGCTTCAACCTCATTGGAAAGCGACTCTCCATATCCTGATAGGCCTTCATTCGCTATAGTCTCCACAGTGGATACTGCAGAATTCCATAATCCTATTCCTTCGTTGATTACATCAATGGCTACATTATCAACGGCTGTTATTACATTAGACGCTCCACCCTGGTATTCAAATTTATTTAAATAACTAAGGTATTCTAACCCCTCTAAATCAATTCCGTCAATAGGCCTATTTTCAGCATATGCATAGGTGGCATTATATGGAAAGTCTTCCGCTAACGGATCAACGGAAACGAATCGTGCGGTAGTAGGATCATACCACCTAAATCCATAATCATAGAGTCCGAGATTGAATTCTTGATGCAACTCTTTGCCGTTATAGCGATACCGATTTTCGGTACCAGAGCTATAGGAGAGCCCGCCCATTCGCAAGCCAAAAGGGTAGTAATGATCGGTTTGAAGCACTTCATTTGTATCGATCACCCCATTGTAATCGATATCCGAGAAACTCACCCGAACATTCCCCAGGTGATCTGTGAGATTAAACTCATAGCGGAAAATGCCGCTTAGATTCAAGGCTCTACCTTCTTCGTGGGCTACGTGTAGCAACTCCTCATTCTTGTAAAAGAACCCACCCACATAGTCGTGCGTGGCCGATGAATCACCGGAATATACTTGCACTAATTTAACCCCATCTGCGGAATAAATCCAGGAAATTTTCTTGCCCCCTCCAAAATCGGCTGCTATGGGTTTGTTGAGGTGATTGTAGGTGTAAATTATTCCCTTGTTAGGATCTCGGGAGATATTTCCGCTCTCATCATACACAAGGGGATCATTATTATTTAAGGTACTGAACTGATCCACCTCATCAATAATCGTAGCTATAGCATTTTCCTGTATGGACCGAAGACGATTACCTACGTAAGTGTAGGTTAAATTATCCATTACCCCAAAATCATTCACTCCGGGTCCTGTTTTACCATTGCGTTGTAGGGTTTCGATATTCCCATTTAAATCATATGTAATCCCTGACACAT
>CAZZEC010000318.1:0-3186 GCA_964652565.1 uncultured Bacteroidia bacterium | reverse complement strand
GTACAACCTTTGCGCAATCAGCTCATTACGCTGAATAGACTGGCTGATATAGAAAGCGAAACCCGAGATGGAAGTTCTGTCATTCGCCTGAAATTTAATTATGGTACCCGTGCAGATTACGCATTCCTGGAAGTAAATGAAAAGATAGATCGAGCGATGAATAGCCTGCCTCGAGATATGAACCGCCCTCAAGTCATCAAAGCTAGTGCGACAGATATCCCCGTATTCTATCTCAATTTAACCTTAAAACAACCAGTTGAGGATGCGTATGCAGAAGCACGATTCCTTCAATTGAGTGAATTTGCGGGAGAAGTGATCCGCAAGCGTATCGAGCAATTGCCACAAGTGGCTATGGTAGATATGACCGGACGATCCTTCCCCGAAATGCAGATCCTCCCGGATCAACAAAAGCTTCAGGCGTTGAATATTACCTTGGACCAGATTGAGCAGGCATTAAAAGTGAACAATATCAGCATTGGAAATCTATTGGTGAGAGAGGGGCAGTATCAATATCATATACGTTTTGCATCTTATTTGCGTACTCCCCAAGATGTAGAAGATATCTACCTAAAAGTAGAAAATCGCGTAATCCAACTCAAAGAAGTGGCAACCGTTAGAATACGTCCCAAAGATATAGAGGGTATGTATGTGTCAAATGAAAGCCCTGCTGTGGGGATGGCTATCATCAAGCAAGCAGATGCGCGTATGGAAGAACTACGAACAGAAATGCAGGACTTGCTTGCACAGTTTGAGAAAGATTATCCAGATATTCAGTTTGATGTTTCCCAAGATCAGACCCAGTTACTCAATGTTTCTTTGTCCAGCTTACGTCAAAGTCTATTAATCGGAAGTATTCTGGCTTTTCTGATCATGTTCTTGTTTCTACGAGATCCCAGAGCGCCCTGGTTGATTGGTTTGACGATTCCCACTGCACTGATTGTCAGTCTACTGGTATTTTATGTAATTAAACTATCTATCAATATCATTTCTCTTTCCGGACTGATTCTGGGAGTAGGATTGATGATTGATAATTCGATTATTGTCATTGATAATATCAATCAATATGTTCAGCGAGGGAAGTCTGTAGATCAAGCTTGTATACAAGGAACAAATGAGGTCATCAGACCACTGATAAGTTCAGCATTAACGACTAGTGCGGTGTTCATACCTCTGATATTTCTCAGTGGCATTTCTGGGGCACTATTTTACGATCAAGCTATGGCTATTACGATTGGGCTAGGGACTTCTTTGTTGGTTTCCATTACCCTTCTCCCTACTTGCTATCGTCTATTCTATCGCAAATCATCGACGCCAAGTAAGACAAACTTCTTTTCCAAGATTAAGATTTTTTCTTTTAGTAACTCCTATGAAGTAGGTATTACAAGGATGTTTCGAGTGAAGTGGTTGGCTTTGATTGCTTTTTTACTTCTTCCTGTCTTTTCTATATTTCTATTTCAACTACTTCCCCTAGAGCGTTTACCTCAGGTAGCGCAAACCGAAGTACTCCTAAGACTCGATTGGAATGAATCCATTAATCTCAAAGAAAATCAACAAAGAATAGACGAACTGTTTAATGTAGCAGAAACATCTGTATTACAGAGTAATAGTCAAGTAGGCCAGCAACAATTTACCCTTGAGGCCAATTTACAACAGCAAATGGACGAAGCGACCCTCTACTTTAGTCTGTCAACTGAAAATGATAGAGCAGAAATAGAAAGGGAATTAAACTCCTGGTTATCAAATTATTATCCTTTAGCATCTTTTACCTTTGAATCCCCTCCTAATATTTTTGATCGATTGTTTGGGGATGATCAGGCAACGTTAGTAGCTCGTATCAGCCAAAGACAGACTCGGCAAAGTCCCCCTATTCAGGAAGTAAATGCTTGGATTATAGATGCTAATCGTGAGTTAGAGATTCCCATTTCCTCAATACTTTCTCGTGAATACTTAGCAGTAAGATTGCGCACCGATCGATTGGTACTATATGAGGTGGATCATCAAGTGCTATATAACAAGCTTAAGTCAGCTGTTCAAGCTTACGAAGTGGATATTTTGCGTTCACAGCAGCGTATGATCCCTGTCGTACTTAGGGACCAACCTAGAGTATTGGAAAAAATCATTGAAGAGACAACTGTTAGAAATGTTCAGGATCAATTGATCCCAGTCTCTGCCCTGGTAGAATTGGTAACACAGTCAGATTATGCCTCTTTGCATGCTGGCAAAGCCGGAGAATATATACCCATTGACTTCGATATAGATCCCAGAGATGCTCCTGTTCTGCAGCAGCGAATTCATAATCATATACGACAAACAGAAACCTTAGATGTCACATTTGCAGGAAGTGCGTTTGAAAATCAACGTTTGTTAACAGAATTATTGATTGTATTGGGTATTTCACTATTATTACTCTATTTCATTCTTGCTGCTCAGTTTGAATCCTTATTACAACCGTTTATCGTATTATTGGAAGTTCCCATGGATATCAGTGGAGCCTTATTGATGTTGTGGCTCTTTGGGAGCTCGGTTAATTTACTGTCAATGATTGGGATGATTGTTATGAGTGGGATTATCATCAACGATTCGATTTTAAAAATAGATACCATCAATCAGTTACGGAAATTAGGCATGCCTTTGGAGGAAGCGATAAGAGAGGGAGGATCGCGTAGGTTAAAACCCATCATTATGACGAGTTTGACGACTATTTTGGCCGCAATGCCCTTTTTATTCCAAGGTGGATTGGGAGCTGATTTACAAAAACCTTTAGCCTTAGCATTAATTGGGGGGATGACACTGGGAACGGTGGTGAGTCTGTATTTTATACCGTTGGCGTATAAATATATAGCACGCGACTCATAAGAATTTATTTGGATTCATCTCTCAAATCTTATTATACCTTTCCTTGATCCCTAATAATCTGTGTAACTTCCTCTACAGACTTTCCTGTAATATTTGCAATTGTCTGAGGATCAATGCCTGCTTTATAGGATGTTAGTATGACTTCTACTTTTCCTTCTTCAATCCCTTCTTTACGCCCCTCCTCAATCCCTTCTTTACGTCCTTCTTCAATCCCTTCTTTACGTCCTTCTTCAATCCCTTCTTTACGCCCCTCCTCAATCCCTTCTTCATATGAAGTATCTACGACATTTTTCAGGTCGCGATAATATTTCAAACTTTCTTCGTAATGGG
>CAZZEC010000317.1:0-3206 GCA_964652565.1 uncultured Bacteroidia bacterium | reverse complement strand
GGCATAATATGATTTAAATCTGTCCCATCGTTAAATCTTCGCTTTTTACGCATCAGAGAAGGCGTATTCACGACAGGTATACCTACGATAGTACCTGTTAACTCGTGTACATTTATTTCTCGAAACAAACGTTGGATTGCGGGAATTCCATTCAATTCATTTCCGTGTACCGCCGCAGTAAGCCCCAATGTAGGTCCTTCTTCTATCCCTCTAGCAACCATCACAGGTACGTAGATAGGATTACCAAATGCATCAGAGATAATTTCAATCCAGAATCTCCGTATCTCTCCTTTTGGAATTTTATCTAAATCCAGTTCTCGAATTACTGGTATATCCTGAGGTCCAAATATTTTTTGCATAATCGATTAATTACAGTTTTAAGCGCGGCAAATATAGATAAATCTATCATAGAAAAATCCGACTCCAACAAATAATCCAGGGCAAATGCACTAAAATCATTGATAGCTACTAATCAGAAACTTACATTTCTCCAATGTATAAATACTTTAACTGTAACCAATTGATAATGAATCATTCATAAAATTTGGTGCGTTCGCACTTACAAATAATCCAGGGCAAATGCACTAAAATCATTAATAGCTGCTAGTCAGCAGCTTAAGTTTATTCAATATATAAATATTTTATTCATAATTAACTAACAATGAATTGTTTATAAAATTTGGTGCGTTCGCACTTACAAATAATCCTCTCGCTTCTAGGAATTATTTTCTATAATATAATCCCATATAGCATCAGAGGCCCATTTGAGTACAGGTTTGCCAGAAAGCCTTTGAGCCTGTATCATTCCTCCCACACTTAAGCTATTAATTTCGGATAATTTTCTCTTTCCATTATCATCCACCAATGTATCAAATCCAAATAACACTATTCCTTTTGGCTTCAGTTTTTCGATCAATTTATTAGCGATGAATTCTTCTTCCTCGGTTAGCTCAGAAAAATGAGAAATTCCCCCCATTGAAACATTGCACATCCATGAATCTTTTGGCGGTATTCTCAGTGAAGCTCCCAAAATTCTATCTCCAGCTACAATAATACGCTTGTCCCCTTGATCTACATTTCTGAGATACTTCATTGCAAGATATGGTATATGATGCTCTAAGTATGCACTTCTAAATTGCTCAAAAGAATAAGGTGGTCGCTCCCCTTCAAATACCAGTTCGTCTACTATTTTGAGTATTCCCTTTCCTCCGTAACCATCAAAAGGTTTGAGTACAATGGGAAACCGCTTCTTAAAAACTTCTATATCTTCAATTGATTTACAGATCTTGATAGGAGGACACAGTGATCTCACCCGAGTTAAGAAGGCCTTATTACCCGTTTCTTCAATACCGGAGGGTCGATTTACAATAGCGTGCTCTGGAAAGTTTCGCCTCAAAAAGGAAAAGAAACCCATAGGTATAGGTCTAGGTAGGCGCAGCAGTATAATGTCGTAATTATGTGAAAATGACAAGAACATATTTTCCTCCCAAATTTTGCCACTGGGATCATAAGAAAAGTCTGAGTCAACCTTTTTTACAAACAGCTTTTGAGATGAGAATCGATAGAAGAACGCTGCATTTTCCGCTGTTCCCCTTGATGCAATATGCAAAGATCTACATCTATCGTCAGCTAAGATCATCTTGAGGAGCCCATATACAGAATTTTCTTTGCTGTGACTGCGGTGATCTGTCAGACACAATACACGAAACGTTTTATTCGTTTATTCAGTTAAGATTTCATCGATAAGCGTGGCGTCATCATTGAGGGATTTGAAAATTTTCATGCGAAACCTCCCTTTGCTATTGTAAAGGTTTTTAGCCATTTGATCTATGGCAATCATAGATAGTACCGTTTGGATATATCCTTCAATGAGATCGTCCAAACCTACGCCTAAGCGATTGAAGTCCCTCCGATCCATCAGCAGTAATCTGGAACTATCCGAGCTAAAAGACCCATCTGTATTTTTGATAGAAAGATTCGTACCCAGAATATCCCACGAGGGAGAGGTCCCAAGTAAATGATCTACCAGTGGTTTCTGGGCTCTCCGAGCATATATTGCCAATGGGCGTAACCCCTTAGATGTACTTTGGATCATCATACGGATATCAGCTACATAACTCAGGTTCTTTTTATTGGGCATGGTACCTACGTGATACAGTCTTCCCATCTGTCCCTCTGAACTCCAGTTGTAATTACCGATCAAACTTTGGACAATAAATAGGTCATAATCATACTCTTTCTCCATAAATGCCTTTAATTCCTGATCGTTTACAATGGTAAACACCCCTTGTCCGGCGTTACTATATGGAATTTTAATAACAGCATGCCCTCCCCACCGCTTTACCCAAAAGGGAATCTCATCCTTGTGAATATCTCTTACTGTTTCAGGAGTTCGGATCTGCAAACCATATGGTTCGATTTCTGCGTTGAAAAATTCATACGCCTTATCTGCCATCATTTTGTTTCTCCCTCCAGCCAGACAAGTAATAATGGGATTCATGATGATCGTCTTGCTGTGTAATGGTATCCTTTTCCAAGGTCTCTGCGTGACATATCTAAAAACCCCACGGATGGGATGCCAGACTTCATCAGAGGTTCGTACTTCCATAATCTGGTCGCGGAAACGAACGGCTGGATTACTATCATTCTGATAAAACGGACAATAAAAGACAGGCTCTCGAAAGAAATCTGCCATGGCTGCTGCATATCCCGATGCTTCCATAGGATTTTTGTCATATATCACTGCAAGCCCTCCTTCTATTTTTCTAGATTTCTTCATTTGAGGCGCGAAAGTTTGGCTAATGTATTGATAATAGCCTCCCTGTTCCTGGTGTTCTTCCAGTAAAGGCATAGATTTCTGACCTGAGGGAGATGAATTTGTCTCAATTACGACCATTTTGCGATCTCCTTTTGCATTTGTAACATGAAATAGATCTGCTCCTGCATGGAAGAAATATTTGGGCTTATATTCCAGTAGTTCTGCCAGTTTTTCCTTACTCACACGAGGATTCATATGACAATACCTGGAGATAATACGCTCAGGAGTTAAATACATAAAAAAGGACACCAGCGGGTGTATCTGGGCCTGGAGTGCTTTATCATACCAGTGTAGATTTGCATCGAAACTACCAGGAGAAACTATACTTGAATACGTTTTTGACATGTTGTTCTATATATTGAAGGATTTAGACGAATATATAATAAGA
>CAZZEC010000316.1:0-3246 GCA_964652565.1 uncultured Bacteroidia bacterium | reverse complement strand
ATAATTCTTCGTTTGAATCATAGAAATTATAACTAGTTCCTGTAAATTGCTGCTTCGCAGAAACCCATTGTTCTTGAAGGATACAGCTATCCTGAATTACAGTTATGCTATTGCTTCCTAGGAATTGCCCAGATGCATTATATACATTCCATTCTCCAATCCAGAAATCAAATTGCCTATGGTTAGGGGAACAGCAAGCACATTGTGCACTAATTTGTACCTGTATAAAGGATAGTAGTATAAATAAAAGCGAAATGGTCTTCATATTCAAGAGAATTGTGTGAAAATGGAAGGAAGAGATATTATAGCAGGGCAAACGCACTAAAATCTTTAACAGCTGCTAGTCAGTAACTTAAGTTGATTCAATATATACATATTTTAATCATAATTAACTAACAATGAATTATTTATAAAATTTGGTGCGTTTGCCCTGATATTATAGTATAAGTTGAGAATTCTGTCTATTATTTCTTATGAAAATAGCAATCTTTTATGAAAAGAGACAATGAAATGGAAATAGTTGGGAAAAATGTAGGGTATAAAGAAGTAGGATTAAGCCAAAATGAGAGAATAAGTTACTTGGCAAAAAAAGTTATACATACATTTATGACCCATGAAGCTATGTTAGCGACAGTTGAAAGTTGTACTGGAGGGTGGTTATCTTCATCCATAACGGGTATACACGGGGCATCTGCTATTTTTGAGAGAGGGTTTGTTGTATACAGTAATCGAGCAAAAGTAGAAATGCTTGGGATTGATGAGAAGTGGTTGGTGAAGTATGGAGCTGTGAGTGCTGAAGTAGCTGAGGTCATGGCATTAGGTGCACTCGAGCATTCCGATGCTGATGTTTCTATCGCTATTACAGGGATAGCAGGACCCAGTGGAGGCAGCAATGAAAAACCCGTTGGACTTGTTTATCATTGCTGCCAGCATCGGGGGCAAATTCCCATCATTGTGAGAAACATCTTCAATGGTGATAGAGAATCCATACGGAGACAGTCTGTGATGAAAGGACTGGATTTACTGCTACAGGCGATGGTCTAAGGTATCACCAGCGATTCTATCATGTTTTTCACAGATTGAATAATTCCATTGGAATCGAACCCACACTCAGCCCATAGTTCTGCCTGAGATCCTTGTTCGATGAATTTATCAGGAACTCCTAGTCTCTGAATGCGACTCTGATACCCATGATCAGACATGAATTCAATGACAGCGGACCCAAAACCTCCTTGTATTGCACCATCTTCAACCGTAATGATGCGGGAAAACTTACTGAATACCTCATGTAAAAGTTCCTCATCCAATGGCTTGACAAAGCGCATGTCATAATGTGCAGGATAAATACCTTCAGCCTGCAAAGCCTGAACCGCTTTCACCGCAAAATTTCCCGGATGACCAATAGTGAGAATGGCTACATCTTCTCCTTCTGTAATCACTCGTCCCTTTCCTACAGGTATGATCTCAAAAGGCGTTTGCCAATTGGGCATTACTCCCTTGCCTCTGGGATATCGTATGGAAAAAGGACCTTGATGGGCATGTGAAGCAGTATACATCAGATTCCTCAATTCAGACTCATTCATCGGAGCTGAAACGATCATATTGGGTAAACACCGAAAAAAGGCAAGATCGAATACCCCTTGGTGAGTCGCTCCGTCGGCTCCTGCTAGTCCCCCTCTATCCAAACAAAAAATGACGTGTAAATTTTGAATGCAAACGTCGTGAATGACCTGGTCATAGGCTCGCTGCATGAACGTGGAGTAGATATTGCAAAATGGGATAAGTCCCTGAGTGGCGAGACCTGCTGAAAATGTAACTGCGTGTTGTTCTGCAATACCTACATCAAATGCCCTGTCTGGCATTTCTGCAATCATATACTTCAGGCTACATCCACTTGGCATTGCAGGTGTAATACCCATTATTTTATCATTTTCTTTGGCCAGTTCAATAATAGTGTGGCCAAATACATCCTGATACTTTGGTGGTTGAGGGTCTGTAGGAATATGTTTATGGATTTCACCAGTGATTTTATCAAACAGACCTGGTGCATGCCACTTCGTCTGATTGGCTTCAGCTTTGGCGTATCCCTTACCCTTCACTGTGATACAATGTAGAAGTTTCGGTCCGGGTATTTTCTTCAAGTCATCTAATACGCGTACTAAGTGATTCACATCATGTCCATCAATAGGGCCAAAATACCTGAACCCTAGTGCTTCGAAAAGCATTCCAGGCTTAGTAATGGTTGCTGTCAGCGCCATTTCCAGTTTGGAAGCAATAGATCTGGCTTTTTGACCCAATTTATCGAGTTTACCTAATAGATTCCACAGCTCATTCCTAAGTTTATTGTAAGTTTCAGATGCTGAAATGTCTGTAAGGTAGTCTTTCAATGCGCCTACATTAGGATCAATAGACATGCGATTGTCATTTAATACCACAAGCATATCAGCTTCTGCCCAACCCCCATGATTCAACGCTTCAAAAGCCATGCCTCCTGTGAGTGCACCATCACCTATCACTGCGACTACTTTGCGATCCTCCTGTTTATATCTTGCACCTATAGCCATCCCTACAGCTGCAGATATGGAGGTAGAAGAGTGGCCTACTCCAAAGGTGTCATATTCAGATTCCTCTCTCTTTGGGAAACCAGAGATCCCTTGATATTTGCGATTCGTATGAAATACTTCTCGTCTTCCGGTTATTATCTTATGTCCATAAGCTTGATGCCCCACATCCCATACAATTTGATCATAGGGAGTATTAAATGCATAGTGTAAGGCTGTCGTAAGCTCTACAACTCCCAGGCTGGCTCCAAAATGTCCTCCATTTACAGAAACCATAGATATGATATAGTCTCTGAGTTCCTGACAAAATTCGTAGAGCTGTTCTGCGTCTAATTTTCTCAAGTCAGAAGGGTATTCAATACGAGATAGGAGTTTACCAGGTTCTATATCCATTTTTAGTAATTATTTTTTTCCAAAGGTTGTTACTAAAACCGGAGGTTAAAGTATTTTGTTTATTCACGTAAGTATAAATGTATGACTTTTTTATCAATTACCCTTGACTTTTCACGAGGAGTAAAGCCATATTGAGAAGTACTACAAGGGATAAGAATTACAAAAGACTGTTTAGACAGGGCAAACGCACCAAATTTTATAAATAATTCATTGTTAGTTAATTATGATTAAAATATGTATATATTGAATCAATTTAAGCTACTGACTAGCAGCTGTTAATGATTTTAGTGCG
>CAZZEC010000315.1:0-3268 GCA_964652565.1 uncultured Bacteroidia bacterium | reverse complement strand
AAACAAATTGCTTAATTGATATTTAAAAATATATTTATAAGTTTTGCTTGGATTAATAAACTAAAACAATATTCATGCAACTAAGTTAGTGTCTTAGAGATAAAACAATTTTTTTGTGCATATTGGTTAATACTTAAAAAATAAAAAGTCGTGGGAAGATATTCGATAAAAGATATAGAACAGCTCTCAGGAATTAAGGCGCATACCCTTAGAATCTGGGAACAACGCTATGAAATACTAACTCCAAAGCGTACACCCACTAACATTAGGTATTACGATGACGCTGATCTAAGGTTAGTACTCAATATAGCGTTCTTGAATCGCAATAATATCAAAATTTCTAAGATTGCGAAAATGTCACATGATGATATATGTGATCGTGTTAGGCAGATTGCCGATTCAAGCCTTGAGTTTCCTAATCAAATGAATGCGTTGATCATTGCCATGGTTGAGTTGGATGAGGAGCGCTTCGAAAAAATCATTTCTACCAATACACTTCAATTTGGTTTCGAAAATACCATGCTAAACATAGTGTGGCCCTTTTTATATAGAATTGGAATACTTTGGCAAACGGGAAATATTAATCCGGCACATGAACATTTTATGTCCAACCTCATTCGTCAGAAATTGGTTGTGGCGATTGATGGTCAAATGCCTCCTAAAAACCCCTACGCTAAAAAGTATCTCATGTTCTTACCTGAAGGGGAATTGCATGAACTTAGTTTGCTTTTTGCGGCTTACATCATCAAAGCTAGATACAATCGTGTTATTTATTTAGGGCAAAGTTTACCTCTGGAAGATGTTGGGACTGTTGTTGATACATATCAACCGGATTACGTGGTTACAGTTGCTATGAACTTTCCGACTGAGACAGATGCACTACATTTCATAGATGAGTTGAAGGAACAATGTCCTGACCAGGATATTTTATTGTCTGGACTACAGATCATTACTTTAAAAGAGAAAGACGAAATACCAGAAAATATTATTGTATTTTCCAATATACCAGAATTGATTGAGTTTGTCGATGCAAACAGTGAGCAGCCATTTATGAGAAAAATGGCATAGTGTCAAACGTTATTTATTCTGTAAAGTGTTAGAGAAATATATGACATGAATGGTGGTATAGGCTAATATTCTTATTTTGACCTTGCTACTTCAAATCCATACGCATTCATTATTTTAAAAAAGATTTCGGTGTTATCATAGATACCCGCAAAATATTCTGCATTGGGGCCGAAAGCAAATACGGGAATTAAATCTGCAGTATGCTTATCAGTGGTGAAGGAAATATTGAGTTTGCCGGTATTTGGATCATTGCTATTAATGGACATACCTCCAGTCTCATGATCTGCGGTTACAATGACCAGTGTTTCTCCATCCTCTTGCGCAAAATCAAGCACAGTACCAATGGCTCTGTCAAAATCCAATACTTCGCTAATGATATAATCTGCATCATTTGAATGTCCTCCCCAATCGATTTGAGACCCTTCTATCATCAGGAAAAATCCTTCTGGATTTTTATTCAATTCTTTGATGGCGAGATTAGCTGATATATTGAGAAAGCTATTCCTCCCTTTTCTTGCAGAGCTTAAATGCCCTTTCTCTACAATTACCATCATTTGATCTACAGGGTTTTCTTCAGCTTCTTTGAAGTCTTCATAGAACTTATAACCCTTTCTTTCTAATTCCTTGCTAATATCCCGATCATCTTTTCTTTTTTGAAAAAGTCTTCTCCCCCCTCCAATAGCAATATCTACCTTACAACCGAGAAAGTCTGCAGTTATGTCTTCATACAATGTCCTACTGGGTTGATGTGCATAAAATGCAGCAGGGGTAGCATGCTGTATGGTTGATGTGGCGATTACTCCTGTCGCCAGTTGATAGCTATTGCAAATTTCAAGAATAGTTGGTACTGGAGAACCACTTGTATCTACACCAATTGCGCCGTTATACGTTTTAATACCACATGCAAAAGCGGTAGCTCCTGCTGCTGAATCCGTAATTAAATTATCTGAGGAATGCGTTTTTATTAATCCGATATGCTTAAACCGTTCGAGGTTGAGAGAGTTTTGATTAGCATATAGTCCCGCCGTAATCTGCGAAATACCCATCCCATCGCCGATTAGCAAGACAATATTTTTCGGACGTTGCTGCGAAAAAATAAAGGAGGGAAAAAGCAGCAATAACAAAGAAAATACAAAGCTTTGGTTTTTCATTAGAATAGTAAATATATAAAATTATTCAAGGGACTGCAATAGGATTCATTTACTTTAGATGGAGAAAGTAAATTAAGTGACAATTGAAATTTGGAGCTTATTGCTACAAAGCCAAAAGTTACGTTTACACACAATAAGGAATATCAATATGAAATATCGTCAGTTAGGCAATTCTTCACTTCAGGTAAGTGAAATCAGTTTAGGTGGTATGTCTTTAGGAGATAATTATCATGAAGCCGAAAAGATCATACACAAAGCACTGGATGTAGGTATAAATTTTTTTGATACAGCAGATTTATATCAAAAAGGTGAAAATGAGCGAATCTTAGGCAAAGCCCTAGGTAGTAAAAGGGATGAGGTAATCATAGCTACAAAAGTAGGAAATCAATGGAAGCCAGATGGGTCTGGTTGGAAATGGAACCCTTCTCCCGACTATATTATATCTGCTGTGGAAGATAGTTTAAGAAGATTGCAGATAGATGTTATAGATATATATCAGCTACACGGGGGAACGATTGACGACCCAATAGATGATATTATTTCGGCATTTGAGACCCTAGTAACTCAGGGGAAAATAAGGTATTACGGAATTTCATCCATAAGGCCAAATGTGATAAGAGCATATTTAGATAAGTCACAAATTGCCAGTGTAATGTCTCAGTATAGTTTACTGGATCGAAGACCTGAAGAAGAGACGTTACGATTAATGAAAGATCATAAAATAGGAGTGCTAGTGAGAGGTGCCATTGCAAAAGGATTACTTTCTGGTAAGGTAGCACGGGCTTTTCTGGATTATTCTGCAGAGGAGGTAGTCAAGATTCAACATATCCTTCAAACGCTTTCAGGTACAGGGATAACACCGGGTCAGGCTGCCATCCAATACGTTTTGGCCCACCCCGCAGTAACTACAATAGTTACTGGGGCGAGTAGTGTTCAGCAGATTGAAGAAAATGCTTTGGCTGCAGAAGCGAGGAAATTGAATGAAGATGAGCTAGAATTGTTGAAACAAGCTACAAAAGCGTCTAAATATGAAAAGCATAGAAATTAAC
>CAZZEC010000314.1:0-3278 GCA_964652565.1 uncultured Bacteroidia bacterium | reverse complement strand
ACCAAATAAATCAGATGGATCAATATCTTTATCCCCTTTGGTAATCACTGGAGCTTGAAGTAAGTCCCTTTACACTAAAACTATCAATCCTTAGCTGTTTAAGTGGCTTGACGAGTTGCTCTATCTCTCTCATATTTTCTGTCTCAATGATGATACGCATGCCTGTATTTTATCTGGATTATTTACCTTTCTATAAAATAGTACGTGTAGCAACCTTCTAGAGGTATAAAAATATATATGTAATTACATCAGAGGCTTGTAGAATTTGGAATAATTAACAATAGATTTTCCACTTCTAATCCCCAGAAAAGAAACACTTCAAATACATAGTGGAAGCGGTAGGATGCGCTAGATAATCAGGCAAAGTACTTTTTGTTGATCTCATATCATCAATGTATGCAATAACTAGGATATCTGTAGGGGAAGATTGGTTTATAAACCAGATATTCCTCTCTTGAAATCAACTAATGCCCAAAGTGTGTCTTGTATTCACCAATAAAGTTCTATATTACGCCTCGGTCTAATAACGATTGAAGATACCTGTCCGAGTTATACCTTGTGTCAGACATTGACATCGATTATTTATTAAATAACAACTAACAATATGGTTCGGTACAAGTTTTCGAAAACAGAAGACAGAGAGTTTGCAGAAGTTTTGAAACATCGTGTAAAAAGCTACTTTGCAGAACAACAAATCAGTATAAAAGGTAACCGCAAAATGGCTTTTAAGTCAATAGCCATCCTGAGCATATATATCATACCTTATATAATTATGTTGCTGGCGGGAATTTCCAATGTTTTTCTCTTGTGTTTTTTGTGGATGATAATGGGATTAGGAAAAGCGTTCATTGGTACTTCAGTGATGCATGATGCCCTACATGGTTCCTATTCAGATAAAAAAAGGGTGAATACCCTTATGCATTTCTCGGCTCTGATTATTGGAGTTTATCCCAAAACCTGGAAGATTCAGCATAACCTGCTGCATCATACCTATACGAATATTGAACATGCGGATGATGACCTTACACCTATTGGCGTGCTGCGCTTTAGCCCCAATCAGGAACATAAATGGTTCCACAGGTATCAACACATCTATGCGCTATTCTTTTATTCTATGGTTACAGTAGCCTGGTCTGTCTCAAAAGATTTTGTAAAACTGATCAAATATCGAAAATTGGGGTTGATTAAAACTCCGGCAACTTTTTGGAAAAATTTAGCTTTGATCATCCTCTGCAAAACTATCTATTTCACCCTCTTGTTGATCTTACCCATGATGATCTTACCCATCTCAAACGGGGTTGTATTATTGTTGTTTCTGTTGATGCATGTTGTAACGGGAATCACCTTAAGTATGATCTTTCAACTGGCACACATTATGCCCTCTTCAGAATTTTTGGAACAGGAAAATCCTAGTATTCCCCAGAACTGGTATGTACACCAATTGAATACAACCTCAAACTATGCCATGGGAAATAGCGTCTTGTCATGGCTTATTGGGGGCCTGAATTTTCAGGTAGAACACCATCTTTTCCCCAACATCTGTCATATCCATTATCCTCAACTAGCCCAAATTGTACAACAAACTACTAAGGAGTTTAATCTTCCCTATCATTATGAACCTAATATGAGGGGAGCGATAGTGTCTCATTTTGTAATGCTTCGTAACTTAGGGAAAATTCCTTTTTCTTAATGCGTAAATTAGATAAAATTGGCCGTGAAGGACTTTGAAACATGTGGTTACGTACGAGTTTTAGTTTGACATTTGACATACCTATTCCAACACCCTTTATTCTCATGTTGCGGCCACGAAGTGGTAAACAGCAATGGGTAGAACGGGAAGAATATAAAATTACTCCAAGTATTCCTGTATTCGAATTTACGGATAGTTACGGCAATCTTTGCCAGCGATTAGTTGCTCCTCCAGGAAATTTTTCTTTACACACTTCTGCCGATGTTCGAACTGCAGACTTAGTAGATGTAGCACCTGGAGGGGTTTTTACAGAGGTACAGTATCTTCCCGATACAGTACTCAATTATTTATTGCCGAGTCGTTTTTGTGAGTCTGATCGTTTTTGTGAATTGGCTACTTCGATTACTTCAGGTCAATTACCAGGTTATGATCAGGTTTCCATGATCGAGGGATGGTTGCGAGAAAACATAAGTTATATTCCTGGTAGTAGCGACATGCCTATCTCTGCGATAGAAGTCTATCATCGTCGATTGGGAGTATGTCGGGACCTTGCTCATTTGGGAATAGCCTTATGTCGTGGTCTGAGTATCCCTGCTCGCATGGTAGTGGGTTATCTTTGGGGATTGGAGCCCATGGATATGCATGCTTGGTTTGAGGCTTTTGTAGCCGGACGCTGGTATACCTTCGATGCGACTCAGCGTACCCCAAAGGGCGGGTATGTAGCACTGGGGATTGGCCGTGATGCGGCTGATGTAGCAGTTTACAATCAGTTTGGTCCTGCAATATACCCTACAAAGCAAGTGGTTCTAGTGAAACGTATTGTGGATAAGGAGCATAAATAACCACTTATTCAAACTATATTAATTACACGTACCTGATCCTGCCCAATTATTTTTCTTGCTTGAGTTACCCTCAGACCAATAACCAGAAAACTTATTGGGAGTGGAAAATGTAAAATATACCTTACCAGAGCGGCTACTGTTAGTTCTCCCCCAATTGCCCTCATATACCCATACGCCATCTTTTTGAGTTAGTTTTCCCGAAATGGTTTTTGAAGTAGTACCATAATACCCTTTATTCCAATGTATTTTACCAAAAGTTGAATTCCAGGGGCATGATAGATCAGGTTTGGGGGTTTCACAAGATGTACATTTCCATGTACCATCTGGTTCATCATCGAAATAACGTCCAAATCTTCTTTGTTGAGCGGTAGCTTCGTACCAATTGACATTAGATATGACTGCAGCCATGGTACCATTTTGTATATTGACTAATATAGAAGGATCATTAGTTTGTGCAACTGTATAAGTAACCCAACATGGGTCCATACAGGGACTTAACCTTTCTCCTACTCCTGATGCATAAACCCCCCATACTGATGCATTGGGATCAGCGATTTGCGCTACAATAATTGTATAAGTAAAAAGTGATAAAACAACTGTTAGTACAAGGTGTTTCATAGTTATGATGTTTGTTATGAATATTAATGTCTAACCAGCACTTGATTTCTAACTATTGCCGCCCAGTGTAGTATTAAAATCTACATAAGTGCCTACGTTTTTTCATCTAAATGTAGTTTATACAGGTA
>CAZZEC010000313.1:0-3279 GCA_964652565.1 uncultured Bacteroidia bacterium | reverse complement strand
ACCAATACAAAATATCCAAAAGCACTGGGAATGTGAAAATCCGGTTTGGGGCTATCAGGTTGAATCCAACTGATCCAGCTATGTTCAATATTATCTCCATTGTGTGAGAATTCCGCCCTGAAAACACCCGTTTTCAATAGTCTTTTCTCCCCATCCTGCCAAAGTCCTAATCGATCAAAGGAAGTAAGTGGAATCTTTCCTTCCAGGATATACCCATTATCTGTCAGAGTGGCATACGTTTCCAATTCATCCCAATCCCAGGTTGCATCGATGTTGCGATAGAGCATTCCTTTCGAGTCGAAGACCCGTTCCTTTGGGTCCATTTCTAAACTGTAATAGGGTTCCAGTCGGTCATCCGTAGCGAAAAACAATTCCACCCGATCGGAACTAGTAACTGAGCGATCTGTATTTTCCTTGTCTAAGAGTACCACTTCCTCATCCGTGACGACAAATTGAAAATACAAGAACTCCGCATCCCACAATGCTCGGAATTCTGTTTCGGAAGCAGAACGGCTTTGCCAGGGGAATCGAAAATTTGACAGGAGCACTGCTTCATCCCAGGCGGGATTGCTTCCCGTTCCATCAACCTCAAGGGGAACTGATAAACGATGTACCTCATATGTAGCGTATGTTCCAGGCAAAAAGTTAAGAGAGACGAATTTATCTGGTTGATGAAAACTCCCTTGAGTTGGTGAATACGCCATGGCTCTGGGACCATGATCGTCGAGGTTGAGTCGGTACAGGTTGATCTTCCATTGATAGGAAGGAATATCCTCAGGCTTAAAGGTTGCTACTAATTCATCAAAAGGAATCGCTATTTCTACAGTCCAGGCTGTGTCAAGATCTCCTCTTTCATTCACTGTACCCAAAATATGAACTCCCGTTTGAATAGCCTGCATGTCATAGGCTGCAGTTGCTTCCACATCGATGTTTTCAGGATCGACGATAAAACTATCGAATAAGACATTGGTGGGAGAAACTTCAATCTCTACATAATTATTGGGTTCTTCATCTACATCAATAAATACTTCAACCACCTCTTCTTCCCACAAATGCTCATCTCGCTGTGTAAAACTTGTGTGGATATCTCGATCATAACAAGTATAGGCAATGTAAAGTTGTTGGTTGTCATGTAGAATCTGTATGTGGGTCTGATAACCTTCCTCTTCAATTTCTTCCCCCGTTTGACTATTTTTCATTTCGTATAGGGGAGCATAGGAATAGATCTCTTCATTGAGTTTCCCATCAATTGTAAGGGGAGTTTTGACGGGAAGTACTTCCAGGGAGGAAGGCTTTTCCGGTTGTGTATCAGCATACACGGGATCGCTTTTTGGGGAAGTATCAGTACAGGAAAAAATAGTAATACCTGTAAGAAATGTTAGTAGGGTTCGAATATTCATCCTGAAAAAATTGATAATGAGAAGTGAAATTATCGTTTAAGCATAGGAAATAATCTGAGGATTTCCTCCTCATTAGGTTGTTTTCCGTATTCACAGATTTGAAATACCTCAGCAGATTGTACGGCACTTCCTTTGTCCTCCCCATACCATTTAACCAATGAAGCCCGAATATCGGGATTGAGATCTCTTCTTCGCCAATCTGCCAACCATTCTTTTCTTTCTGTATGATCTGTGGGAACTTCCTCCAACCTACCTGCTGTCCATGGCAGCCATTCGTAAAACTGGGATACATGCGCATCCAGTCCGTCCATTTTCTGCTCAAACACCTCATCAATAGAGATAGCAATATCAGGTGTGAAAGGATTGGGCGTCTGGAATCGGTCCCTACAGTACACAAATACGGGATTCTTTTCCAGTGGAGGGGTGTCTGTTACTACATTGGGTACGATGACCATATAGGCTGCATCCTGTACGACCAGTCCAGTATTGCGATGATCCGGATGATAGTCATTGGGCCTGGGAAGGATTACCAGATCCGCGTTCCACGCTCTGATTCTTCGGATGACTTGACGTCGAACATCCAGGTCGGGCATTAATTCTCCATCGTGGTTGTCCAGAACTTCGTATTCTGCGATCCCCAATCTTCTGGCTGATTCCTTTGCTTCAGCTCTCCTTCGCATGGCTAATTCCCCGCCTCCCATTTCATGATGTCCTGCATCGCCGTTGGTAAGGGATAAAAACTTAACGTTGTGCCCCATTTTCGCCCAAAGTGCAGCACTTCCTCCTGCACATATATCACAGTCATCAGGATGAGCACCAATTACAATGACATTTAGTGCATCCGCTTGTGAATAGCACACGCTACAAAGTGATGGACATACTATAATTAGGAGGAAGCGTAGATAAGATTCTAAGGAATTTCTCATTGGAGTACAGTAATAGATGGTCTGTATCAAATTAATCAAAAAAAGTAAGTAAGTGGACGTATTTATGTATCATTTTCTATATTCTAGCCAGATGTGCATTCAACGGCTCAGCCCTAGAGGGGCAATATGTACGTAGCATCACAGATGCCCCCTCTTTTTTGCCTGTATCTATGACAGGCTCCAGGAGTTGAGCGTTCATCCGATAAACGCCGAATGCGGGGGTTAACATGTCTGTCTACTCACATACAACTCCGCTGGAGTAATGCATCATCCAAGGATATAGTCAAGATGTTGAAAGGTTCCTGTTTATGATGTCTTAATATGTCAAAATACTTAAGGGGTAGACAATATTATTTCGTAAAATAGATACTAGCAATGGTGGCTTCTCAATAGGTACAGAATTAATTCACCAAAGGGATGAATGAATATATGGTGCTCTTGTGAGGTTAGGATAGTAACAGAGTTTTCAATATTTTGTCGAAAAACACACTAATAATGCAAAACCGTAGACATTTTCTTCACAAAGTACTAGGCGCAGGTGCCAGTATGTCTTTATTCAGTTTTAAGTGGAAAGATCTTCCCCAGGCATCTCGTTCAAATGCGCCTGGAAAAATACCCATTGTGATGTGTAGCCGTGGCGAGGGTTGGGGCCAAAAGGTGCTCACTCCTGCGTGGGAAAAATTGGATGATACCGGAAGTATTTTAGATGCAGTGGAAGCTGGAGCTAATGTTGTTGAATTAGATCCTGAAGATACTTCCGTCGGGTATGGCGGACTTCCCAATGAGGAGGGAATAGTTTCCCTGGATGCTTCAATCATGTATGGACCTACACACAACTGTGGATCTGTAGCGGGCATAGAGCGCATCAAAACTCCCTGTTCTGTTGCCAGGTTAGTGATGGAACGTACCGATCACATGATGTTGGTGGGAGAAGGTGCTTTGCGATTTGCTCG
>CAZZEC010000312.1:0-3291 GCA_964652565.1 uncultured Bacteroidia bacterium | reverse complement strand
CGAGTAGCTAATTCAACATTTGCACTATCTGTTTTGGAACCAAAGGGAGCCCCATTTAGAATGGGGGGAAGAAAGTTACCAGTGTGACAAATAAGTATCAATGGCCTGAGTGAAAGTGTATCTCCAGCTGGTTCGTAGAGATCTAACCGCAAGGTATCTAATACAGGTGCACCAGTTAGTACACTTAGATTTACTCCGTATTGCAAGTTTGAAGAGACACTGACTTCACTGAAGATTTCATCCAGGTATCTCTCCTGTGCTTTGATTCCTGCCCAAAGCAAAAGCATACAAATTGAGAAAAGTATGAGTTTTTTCATTATCCTTTCAATTAATTAAAAAATATTGGTGTTAATATGGTTTATATTGATTATCTCTAATTATCTAATTCAAGCACCCAGGAGATATAGGCAAGTCTGCCTATTCTTGGACCTCCATACACGTGAAATTGTTGATTATTTAAAAGATTGGTTGCGCCAATTTTGATAGTACTTTGTATATCTGGAAACCGCTTATTGATTTGAGCATCTACCATATCATAAGTAGGTACAAACCCCGTAAACTGAGGTGATCCTTCAAACAGGAAACCTTCAATCCATTTATAGTTAATATTGAATCCAAGCCTATTTATTCCTGCAATCGAAATATTTCTTCCCGATACCCCTAAATTAAATTTGTGTTCAGGAGTATTAAATGCCGGGATAATGGGATCATCGGAATCTGTATTGAGACGATTCCAGGAATAGTTACCATTAATAGCCAATCCATTGGGAAAGTAATAATTAGCTCCTATTGCAAAACCCTGAGTGGTAACATTGTCTGTTGCATTCGCTGCCACACGATAAGCCTGGACGCTTTGTGGTAATGCAAATCGATCATCAAATTGAATGGAAATGCCTAGATTGAACCCGATAAAGTCGGTATATAAGCTATAGTAATAGCTAGCGTCTACATATAGACGCTGCCACCAGGTACCTCGATACCCTAACTCAACCGTCCTTACTTTTTCAGGTTGAATGGGATCCACGTCAAAAAAGTCCAATTTTTCTTGATCTAGTCCAGATTGAGAGAAATCAACAAAGGACTCTGGAGTAGCTAATTGTTCAAACCCTGAAAGGTTACCCAGTAAAATGGCCCTTCCAACATTGTAAAACAGGTATTGATCTGCCAGGGTGGGATTTCGTATCGCTGATGCCAAAGAAATACGAAAGATATTATTATCATCCATATTGTATACAACAGAAGCAGCAGGAGAGAATAACACGTCAAAATTCTCGTTTTTATCCATTCTCAGCGTCGCATTGAGGCGCCAGTTGTCTATTTGTTTTTCAACGCCTGCATATATACCAAATTCAAAATTGGTAATTTCCCGCCTGCTCGTATCTGATAAAATGGATCCATCTGGTTGCTGCCTCGAACGTATTTGGAGGGTATCACTAAATATCGAGCCGTCTGATACCGGTCTGTATTGACGAGCATTTGCCCCGACAGTAATAATCCCAAATGAAGGACGGAATATATATTCACCATGAACATGGTACAAAGCTGAGCGATCGATAAGCCTCGTCCCTCTACCTTCCGTAATGGGGCGCGAGGTGATATCATCGAATAACTCTTGAAACGCTGGAGTGCCTGGAACCAGGTATCGATTATCTGCTACACTTCGAGCTTCATCATGCCAAGCCTGAAACAATTCGGGATTATCATCTATGATCTGATTAGCTAGATCGAAATCATATAGCAATTCTATGGCTCCTGTTTCTGGATCTACTATTAATTCAGATTCTGGAAAACCAGGGAGAGACTGAACTCTTGGAACAATTTCATTTCTCCAATAATCTCTGTAATCTCTTGTGAAGTTGACATTGCTTTTCCTATTTTCCTGAAGCCTAAAAGCAGTAAATACCGCGTCATAGGAGTCTCCTGCATCTTCGTGCGTAGCATAGGCTCTGATAAAAAATGTATTTTCTTTGCGAAGCTCTAACCGATTCTGGAAAAACTGTATGTTTCTTAAACTATATCTATTGTCTCCTTGATAGACAGTAGTACCCGTACCAAAACTGGAACTGTATATAAGTTGAAGATCTGGTTGGAATTTGTAGTGAAATGCTGCGGCAAGCTTGAGGTTTTCTGTATCATAATCTACAAGGTCAACTTCTTCATATCCCGTACGATGGAAAACTCTTAACCCCGGAAAATCTAACTGACCTTTGGGATCAGTATACGTTCTGGGACCTGGATCCAGATTTTCGTCTCCATACCGATTGACGGCATCGTACCCACCTGGATTATTTCTTCCTACACTCAATGAGTCTGGCAAATCGACTTCATCTAGATTATCCGCCTCCCAGTCATCTGCTCGGTAGTAAAATGCGTTTAATTTAAACGCAAACTTTTCATTTCCTGCTTTATTTCTAAATGACTTTGCATACCTAAGGCCCGCTTGTACCAGATTTCTTTCACCGGCTTTCACCATAGCAGATAGCCCTTGATGGATGAAGGGGTCTTTGGTCGTCATGCTGATCACACCATTAAATGCATTGGGTCCGTAGTAGGCACTACTTGCACCTACGACCAAATCGACTTGCTCTACGTCCAATTCCGAGGCTCCTAGAAAGTTGCCAAGAGAAAAATTAAGACCCGGGGCTTGATTATCTACTCCATCAATGATTTGTAAGGATCTGACAGGTGAGGTACTATTAAACCCTCGAGTATTGATGATCTTGAACCCTATACTTGCAGCTGTGAGATCGACTCCCTTTAGCGTACCTAATCCATCGTAGAAATTATCTGCCGGCGTTTCCTTAATGGCATTGATACTCATAGATTCAATACTAAGGGCAGACTGTCGTTGCCGCTCGTTGAATGCATTTGCTGTGATTTCGACTTCAGAGAGACTGATTTCAGATTCCTCTAGCAGAATCTTTAAGGGCTTATCAAGTCTGTCAACACGATATAATAGAGAATCGTACCCTAAGTACGTAATCTGTAGATCGAAAGGAGGTGATAAAGGCGATATAAAACTGAATACTCCGTTTATATCTGTCATCCCACCTATTGGATTACTGTTTCCAGTTTGTTCATCAATGAGCAATACTTTTGCTCCAATCAATGGTTCCCCGGTCTCGCTATTTGTAATTTTTCCGTTAACTGTTTGTTGTGAGAAACCTTTTGAAAAACCGAAAATGAAAACAAAAACTAAAAAACAGTAAGTAATCTTCCTTTCTCCCTTGGTAAAAGGGAATAACAGGGTATTAGCGTTCATAGTAGAATTCCTTTCTTATTGTAGCTCCT
>CAZZEC010000311.1:0-3302 GCA_964652565.1 uncultured Bacteroidia bacterium | reverse complement strand
TGGTCGAAAAGTAAAAGACAGAAAGCCCGAGGAATTCTTAGTAACATCACTCAAGACAGCATTCAGGTAGATACGCAAATTTATGCATTAGAAGATATTCAAGCCATGAGTCCTGTTAAACACTATCGTGAGTACAAAATTGGATTTACAACTCTCAGCATGGCAGGTTACTTATGGGCTCTATTTGTTATCATATTAATGATTGCAAGCCAATTCGAATTTTTGATTTTATTCATGCTTATGGCACTTGGAGGGATTCTGGCAGGGATCATAGGAATGTTATTTCCTCGAAAGTTTAATTCTTCTCGATTCGAATTTATCATTCGCGCACCTGATTAATTTTGCTTGATACAAGCTAGTACCTTATAATCTTATCTTTATCAGGATTTTAGCATCTATCCTATATTCAAAAATATAGCGCTAAGTAATTGGAGATGATTATATATTACATCCTCGTCTATTCGTTATCCGTTGCTACAGGGAAATAATTTTACATTCACACAATGATATTCTTAAATGTATAGAATATTGTCTTGCTACTTTTCCCCTAAGATGGCTATTCGTTGTAAGATAAAAGAAGAGAGAACTTTTAAGGAACTCAAAAGGTGGTTTTTAGCCCAACGTACGCTTCTGGCATCTCCAACTCAAATAGTGGTCGTCACAACCACCTGTAACTCAAATAGTGGTTATACAGCACTTTCGTAATCATCGTCTACTCAAAAGGTGGTCGATAAGGAGACTGAAGTATTTTAGGGACTCGAATTAACTACCACGCACAACTCAAAACGTGGTTGTTACCAATATTCTTGATCCATTTCGATGCTAAATCCTGTTACTGAGGCACAAATATTACACGTAATCCATCAACAACCACCTGTTACTCAAAACGTGGTTTTAGTACTCAAAGGGTGGCTTTTTCTACTCTACACGTGGTTTTTCCTACTCAATGAGTGGCTATTGATACTCATAAGGTGGTTAAAAATACTCAAATAGTGGTTAAAATTCGTATAACGTACTGATTTTCAATGCCAAATCGTTACCTAAAACAATATAAAACAAGTAAAACACCTAAAAGAGTAAAACAACAGCACATACTCAAAACGTGGTTGTTGCACTGCTTTAATTAAATTTTTTGAAGGCTGTTGGTTTAAGCCTTGAAGGAGTTTGTGTTAGAGGAGGGTTTGGGTAGAGGAGTACTCAATAATACAGTGTTATAAATTATAACGTTGTATAATTTATATTCTAATCCATCAACACTAGCCAACTAATGAAAAACAGACGGAGATACTCGACCACTCTTTGAGTTGCGGTGACTTACGACCACGAAATGAGTAAATAGATTAATAGGCCATACCTTTCTCTGTCAGAGGTGATAACTATCTCATAGATTTTTATATATAGGTCATTTTAGCCTATAGTGTAATGATTAAGATAAAAATAAGTCCTTTAATAAGCTTCATCGGGGCTCCAACATTAATGTCGCATAAATCATGGCGTCCATTTTAGCATAATGCATGACATTTGTTGATTCATTTTCGGTAGTATCTCCAGGGTCACTTTGCCCCCATGATTCCCAATGTTCACCCGTCGTCTTTGAAAAAGTATATGATTGGGATTCTTGATCGTCGAAAAGCGTCATACCTAATATTTGACCATATATCTTATATTCTATCTCCTGCTTGGTCTTTTTGTTGTAGTGTACCTCGCGAAAATGGTATTGATCCCCCCAATCTATCCATTCCATTGCAACAAAGAATCCATTTAAAGGAATGGGGATATCCAAGGTATCTAGCATTACATGATACCATGTTCCTCCTTGATTGGCAGAGGTTATGAGATTAATTCTCAATAAATCTGAACCTGGTTGCCCATTTTCATTCTTGTAGAGCCTAATGCGGAAAGGAGTGTTTGGAATGGCGTAATCATGTATATAATAGTGTATACTTTTAATGTATCCAGCTTTATGTTTAGGGTTAGGGATAAATCTAGCGATTTGAAAATCAAAAAATGTTTGCATCCCCAGTCCAGATAACCTCTTCTTATTCTCTTTTTTTACATTCAACATCTTCGTATTGCCTGCTAAGAATGGTTGGAGTTTTTGGCCTGATATAACGATCTCTGGAATTACATAGGGTTGTTCTTTTAATTCTATGCTATCATGAATGTGGAAAGTAAAATTTTGTAAAGCTAGAATTGTATCTTTATGTCCAATTGAAGATATAACTATACTGTCATTCTCATATCTTTTGGGAACTTTGAGTTGGAATTGTCCTAATGAATCAGTGATAGTACCAAATTGATTTTGTATCCCTTTGATGATGGCATAGCGTACAGGTGCTTTGCTGCTTGAACTGACTACAATGCCCTGATATTCGTTAGGTTGAGAAATCAAAACGCTAAAAGGGATAAAATGAAATATAAGTAAGGTATGTATTGAGTATAAAAGACCTTTAATTCTCATAGTTCTTAAGATTATGAATTAACCCCATAGCCTTATCCATGGGGTGTATTATTTGTAGATCCTATGAATAAAATCTATTAGTTATATCCAGGTGGACATTGAATATTAACTGGATTTGGATAACATCTCCATAATTCTATACCAAAAAGTTTGTATCTACAATCAAGCCCCATTTGCTGGCATTGTCTTCCAAAAGGTCCCCTCTCAGGTCCTGCCACAATAATACTACTTGCACACGAGCAACCGAAAGCCTTACTGGGATTGAAACAGTCATCACATGCACCTCCAGTCCCACCTGGTGGAGGAACTGGATTATTGATATAATCATCCGGACAATTTTGTGGATAAGGGCATCTTACCTGGGCTGTTGCAACACCTCACCAATTCTAGCATTTTCTGCTCACTTGGCTGAAGAAGCAAGGAATTAACGATGCCATGATTCAGCCCTATTCAGGGCTTGCGTCTCGTAAATCCCTTGAGGTATATTCTCAATTAAGTATTAAAGATGCTCAGAGAAAATATGAGGAAGTGATAGACCCATTTCCCATTTGAGCCACTTTCTCAGGTTTGGCTGACAGTACTTTTGACAATACAGTGGCCCCTGGAGACAGCTTCGCTACCTTTGGGCATAGTAAGTTATTAGTGCTTGATAAATTGGCAGAAGATATTGAATATGAGGAAATAGATTGATAGCCATACCTTCATTGTGGCAAGACTTTGATACCGATTAATGCTTGTAAAGCGTTGGTTTCTTTGGGATGAAACAACTCATAAAAGCCTGGAGCATATCCTTTATCTATAGTACTCCATTTCCAATGACTCCAAGGACTTTTTATCCAAG
>CAZZEC010000310.1:3016-3342 GCA_964652565.1 uncultured Bacteroidia bacterium | reverse complement strand
CGATAGCTGACGTAGCCGTTCTGCGCATTGCAGAAGGGGATTTTGGATATATCGACATCAGAGGTTGGAGATTAAAGGGCGATAAGAAAATAGTACCTGAACTTACCATTAAGGATGGAAATGTCATGTGGGATCTAAATGGAATATCCATGCCTAGCTGGACAGAAGAGAAGTAGTGGGGTCTGTAGACCCAGGACGATGGACGACAGTTAGACGATAGACGACGGACGACAGACGACGGTTAGACGATGGACGACAGACGACAGACGATAGATAAAAAACCGACTACAAACTACAAAACAAAGAAAAAAAAAACAAAACACACT
>CAZZEC010000310.1:0-3006 GCA_964652565.1 uncultured Bacteroidia bacterium | reverse complement strand
CATCCGTCGTCAGACCAGAGATTCTGGTTAGAGCACTGACGACAGACGACAGACGATTGTTAGACCACTGACGACAGACGACAGACGACAGAAAAATTAACAACTAGTTAGTTGCATTCATCAAGAATACAACCATTTCGCCATATATCAATACAACAATTTAATCATATAACAATACAGCAATTTTACAATTTTACAATACACCAAAACATCAATCATTAAATATCATGAAAAATACTAACAGAAGATCAGTATTTAAAAAACTGACGGCTACGATAGCAGGCGTAATGGGAGTAGGAGCAGCGCAGGCTTACACTTCAACCCAAACTTCAAACAACAAAAAGCGTGTTGTGGGAGAGGTTATTCACGATGAACAAGCACCGCTATTTTCCAGTGCTATCATTCATGGAGATCTCTTGTTCCTGGCAGGTAAAGGCGCTCACTTTGAAGGAGATATTAAAGATCATACAGATCATGTACTCAATGAATTGGAGAAAGAACTCAAAAAGCACGGTTCTTCCATGGATAAGGTACTTAAAGTAAATGTATATCTGGCTGATTTGAACGATTATAAAGCCATGAATGAAGTATATCGTGGAAGATTCGGCCAAAAACCTCCAGTGAGAACAACTGTAGCAACATACGGGGGAGTTCCAGGAGATTCATTAGTAGAAATTGATTGTATCGCGGCTGTATAAGTTACCAGTAGTTCGTAGATGATGAAATCTGTATATTTATAATAATAAAGTTATCTGCGAACTACCCTAATTGCTTTGTCATTGACACGTAGTTGCTATGGCAAATTTACCAGGAGACTATACGCAATACTGCAATAAAACAATACAACAATACAACAATATAACAATACAACAATACAACAATATAACCATTCATCATGCTAAATAGAAGAGAAGTAATCAAAAGGCTTTCCACGCTGCCAGTAATAGGAAGTGTGCTAGGAGGGTCAGCCTTGGCAAGTGAAGTCTTAACTAATCCCAGTGTTGCTAACACATTTGCCCGAGACTATTTTAAGGAATTAGGCGTACGTACATTCATCAATGCTGCTGGAACATATACCTCCATGACTGGAAGTCTTATGCGTCCGGAAGTCATAGAAGCCATTCAGTATGCTGCTTTACAATATGTAGGATTAGACGAATTACAAGATAAAGTAGGAGCGAGAATCGCTGAACTGGTCAAAGCGGAAGCAGCTATGGTATCGGCAGGTGCAGCATCGGCAATCACCCTGGGTACTGCAGGTATATTAACAGGCCTGGACGAAGATAAAGCTCGTCGTATTCCCGTAGATATGACAGGAATTAAGCACGAAGTAGTCTTACAGAAAACCCACAGAGTGGGATATGACCACGCTATGCGTAATTGTGGGGTAAAATTAGTTGAAGTGGAAACTGCAGAGGAGATGGAAGCCGCTATCAATGAAAATACAGCGATGATGTGGTTTCTCAATTATGCTAACCCCAAGGGGCAAGTGAAGTACGAACAATTCCTTTCTATTGCCAAAAAGCACAATATCCCTACATTGATTGACTGTGCGGCAGATGTTCCTCCGGTAGAGAATCTTTGGAAGTATACAGAAATGGGATTTGACCTGGTTTGTTTTTCAGGTGGAAAGGGAATCAGAGGTCCTCAAAGTGCTGGATTATTGTTAGGAAGAAAAGATCTTATTGCTGCTGCCCGATTTAATGCACCTCCCCGAGGAGACAGGGTTGCACGTACCAATAAAGTTAATAAGGAAGAAATCCTGGGAATGATGGTAGCATTGGAAAATTATTTATCCAGAGATCATAAGAAAGACTGGAAAATGTGGGAAGCTCAAATCAACCATATCAGTGATGCCGCTGGTAGTGTAGATGGTGTAATGACTGAAATACACGTCCCGGAAATCGCAAATCATGTACCTTCATTAAAGATCAGTTGGGATGAAAACAAGATCAAAGCTACCCCCAATGATGTGAGACAAGCGTTGAGAGATGGTCACCCTTCCATTGAAACTGTTGGTGGAAGTGAATCGGTGAATATTACTACCTGGATGCTGAATCCCGGAGAAGAACGTGCAGTAGCTACACGTCTTAAGGAGATTTTGCATCAGCATAGTACTTCATAAATACTGGCTTCATCAATAAGTGCATGTTAACATCCCTTGGGGAGAATTTAATTCTGCACTTATTGAAAAAACATAAATAATAACAACATATACCGCACAACACATACATTATGAGCAACAAATTATTCGTATTCTTTTTCGTATTGATAGCATTCATCTCCTGTACTACTTCCACGGAATCACAAACGCAGGAAGTAGCTAAGGCTCAGATCGATGGGTACGATCCTGAAGCAAAACTCAAAGAAATGGGAATAGAACTCCCTACACCTTCTGCACCCGTAGCTAACTATGTGAATGCCGTAACAACAGGTAATCTGGTGTTTTTGGCAGGGAAGGGTCCTTTGAAACCTGATGGAGAAAATATTACGGGAAAATTGGGAGTAGACCTTACCATAGAAGAGGGCTACGAGGCAGCGCGTATCACAGGAATCAATCAATTAGCTGCGTTAAAAGCCGAATTAGGTAATCTCAACAAAGTCAAACGAATCGTAAAAGTGACCGGCATGGTCAATGCCGCCCCGGATTTTACTGACCAACCCAAAGTCATCAATGGCTTTTCGGATTTGATGGTAGAAGTATTTGGAGACAGAGGAAAACACGCCAGAGCAGCTGTTGGAATGGGGTCGCTTCCTTCTAATATTGCGGTAGAAATAGAGATGATTGTAGAAGTGGAGTAGGGGGCAAATGGTATAATTGCTGAAAGTGATAAATGAAGTTTAAGTCTCTCCTATCAATGATTAATGATTAATAAGTAGATCGACATATTCAAATAATAGTTTTATTCTAAGAAAATGTGCTTTATTAAGCATAAGTAACGATCTTGAAAAGTATAAACTATACCTAAAATCAATAAGTGCGGAATTAATTCCGCACCTATTGAT
>CAZZEC010000309.1:0-3465 GCA_964652565.1 uncultured Bacteroidia bacterium | reverse complement strand
ATTTTTCTTCCAGATAATTTTATTTATTTTAAGACAAGAAAAACTCATATATGACCTACTACTTACTCAACTTATTCTCTCAGCTCATCACCAAACACAAGATGAGCCTCATTACTGTTATTATCGTAATGAGTGGTTGCAATCCACCTACGCAAGAACCTTCTTTGGAACAGCCTAACATTGTGTTAGTTATAACGGATGATCAAGGGATTGGAGACTTAGGTGTAATGGGAAATCCTGTAATAGAGACTCCAAATATCGACCAGATGGCTTCACAGAGCGCATCGATGGAACGTTTTTATGTCAGTCCGGTATGTGCTCCTACACGTGCTTCTATTATGACGGGAAGGTATAATTACAGAACCCGTGTCGTTGATACCTATATTGGGAGGGCTATGATGGAACCAGAAGAGATTACCATTGCAGAAGTTCTTAGTGGGGGAGGATATGCTACAGGTATATTTGGCAAATGGCATTTGGGAGATTATTATCCTATGCGGCCTATAGATCAAGGGTTTGATGAAGCTCTGGTACATCTCGGAGGAGGATTGGCTCAGCCATCAGAGCCCATGGAAAATAATAGGAGATATACCAATCCCATTTTATTTCACAATGGCAAACAGGTACAAAAAGAAGGGTACTGTACAGACATATATTTTGATGAGGCGCTGGCATACATGGAAGAACAGCATGAAGAAGGAAAACCGTTCTTCACGTATATCGCAACCAATGCACCTCATGGACCTTATCATGACGTGCCTGAAGCATTGAGAGAAAAATATATGAGTAAGGACCTTGAACAGGTATTTCGCGATCCTAACTGGGACCCAGAAGAACAAAAAGACAGAGTGGCCAGGATTTTTGCCATGATTGAGAATATCGATGATAATATGGGAAAATTATTTAGTCGCTTAGATCAGTGGGGGATTACGGATAATACCATGGTTATATTTATGGTTGACAATGGACCGAATTCCCGACGCTATGTCAGGGAGTTAAGAGGAATGAAATCGGAAGTATTTGAAGGAGGGATCAGGTCTCCTTTTATCGTGCATTGGCCAGCAAGATTAACAGCAGGTACCAAGAGTGATAAAATTGCTGCACATATAGATATTATGCCGACACTACTTGATGCAGCTAATATTTCGATCCCTGAGGGAGTATCTCTGGATGGAAAAAGTGTGTTACCCTTATTAGAGGGGAATGATGAAGAGTGGCCGGAAAGAAACTTATTTATACAGATTCACCGAGGAGATGCCCCTATCCCACGTCATCATTTTGCGGTAATTGGTCAGGAATGGAAATTGGTTCATCCTACAGGGTTTGGTAGAGAAGTCATCGACCCGGATACAGTCCCCTATCATTTATACAATCTTTCAAATGATCCAGGAGAGTCTGATAACCTGTTTGAGCAGGAATCTTCCACAGCCGAGAAATTGATGGCAGCCTATGACAATTGGTTTTCAGATGTGTCCGCTACTCGCCCCAATAATTACGCACCTCCCAGAATTGTTATTGGTTCAGATCAGGAAACAAGTACCCTACTTACAGCTCAGGATTGGCGACGTACTGAAGGCAATGGTTGGGGGACTCATGGACATTGGTTACTAGAAGTGGCAGAACCCTCAACATTTGAGGTTACCTTGATCATGCAGGAAGAACATTCAGGCTTTGAGGCTACCTTGGACATTGGAGAGATTCAGAAAGTAGCAACTCTTGGTACGGAAGCAAACAGAGTAAGCTTTGGAGAGATAGAGCTTCCCATGGGTGCAGCAAAGCTGGAAGTTAGAATAAAAAAAGATAGTGAGTCTCATAGTGGTAGATATCAAGTGTTAGTAGAAAAACAATGAGCAGATTTGTAACAACTATTTTTTGGGGAATAGTAGTGGTTGGATGGATGGTGGGGTGTACACAAACAGTACCTTCAACCTCTAACATTCAGGATTATCCCATTTCACCTGTTGCATTCACAGACGTACATATCAACGAAGGGTTCTGGAAACCCCGACTGGATACCAACAGGACCGTTACTATTCCCTTTGATTTTGAAAAGTGTGAGGAAACAGGTAGGATCAATAATTTTGCAGTAGCTGGTAGAGTAGTAGAGGGAGATTTCCAAGGCAAAAGATATAACGATTCTGACGTATTTAAAGTAATAGAAGGGGCAAGCTATTCTCTTCGCCCATATCCAGATAAGGAGTTAGAAGCCTATCTCGATAGTGTTATTTCCTTAATCGCGGCAGCGCAGGAGCCAGATGGGTATTTATATACAACACGTACTATCAATCCTGATAATCCTGTAGATGCCGATTCTGGGCGTTGGACCAATCTTGTACGCGATCACGAATTGTACAATGTAGGTCATATGTATGAGGCCGCTGTGGCCCATTTTCTGGCAACGGGAAAACGTACATTACTGGATGTCGCCATAAAAAATGCAAACCTGGTAGATCAGGTCTTTGGACCTGGAAAGCTGAAAGGAGTTCCTGGACACCAAGAAATAGAGATTGGGTTAGTTAAATTATTCCGAACAACTGGTGAAAAGCGTTATTTGGATTTAGCTCGGTTTTTCCTCGATCAACGGGGGGAAGGAAATGAATATACACAAGATCATTTACCTGTAACGCAACAGTTTGAGGCTGTTGGGCATGCTGTAAGAGCGGGATACATGTATGCTGGGATGGCAGATGTAGCAGCACTTACTCAAGATAGCGCATATTTACACGCAATGGATCGCATATGGGAAGACGTAGTATCGACAAAACTCTATATTACAGGAGGAGTAGGAGCTAGTAGAAAAGGAGAAGCATATGGAGAATCTTATCATTTACCCAATGCAGATGCATATAATGAAACATGTGCAGCCATAGCAAGTATGTTGTGGAATTACCGATTATTTCTGCTACATGGAAAGGCTCAGTATATGGATGTGTTTGAGCGTACATTATATAATGGCTTTCTGGTAGGTGTGTCGCTGACTGGTGATGCTTTTTTCTATCCCAACCCTTTGGAATCAGATGGAAAAACTCCATTTAACCAGGGTCGTGCTACCCGAAGCCCATGGTTTAGCACTGCATGTTGTCCCGTAAATGTTGTAAGATTCCTTCCCTCTCTTGCTGGATACGTATATGCATCTCGCAATGAAGATATATATGTCAATCTATTCATCAATAACAGTAGTACGATTTATACGAAAGGTCATGCCATCGACATGATACAGGAAACCGAATACCCTTGGAGTGGGAAGATTAACTTCACGATAACGCCAGATGAAGAACATGAATTTGGCCTGATGATTCGTATACCTGGTTGGGCCAATAACCAGCCTGTACCTAGTGACCTCTACCAGTATAAATTTCGGAATAATCAGAAGATCGTGTTAAAAATTAATGGGGAGCCAGTATTCCCTACATTAACAGACGGATATGCAAGGGTCGACCGTGTATGGAAAGCAGGTGATCAAGT
>CAZZEC010000308.1:0-3469 GCA_964652565.1 uncultured Bacteroidia bacterium | reverse complement strand
TGATCACAGGGGTAGAAGAGAAGATATTTTTGTACTTTTCCTTTTATCCAAACAACCCTGTTACATCTTCAGGGGTCAACTTTTTGATAAATCCAGTTTCTGTATGGATAATATCCTGAGATACAGCTAGCTTCTTTTCCTGTATTTGTAGTATTTTCTCTTCTATCGTATCCTTACAGATCAATTTATAAGCAAATACCTGCTTGGATTGCCCAATTCGGTGGGTTCGATCTATAGCCTGCTGTTCCACGGCGGGATTCCACCAGGGGTCAATTAGGAATACATAACTGGCTTCAGTCAGATTTAGTCCAAAGCCACCAGCTTTTAAGCTGATCAAAAAGGCTTTTTTATCGTGATTTTCCTTGAATTCTGTAACTAATTCCTCTCGGTTCTGACTTTGTCCAGTGAGCAGAACAAACTCTATCTTCCGCTCTGCTAACGCCTCACCTACCAGATCTAGCATTCCTGTGAAAAAGGAAAAAATTAGCACTTTGTGTCCCTCTGCAACAATTTCTTCGAGATGTTCCATCAAGATTTCCAGCTTGATAGAGTCCTGAGTAAACTCCCCTTCATCAGCTGATAGTAGCTGTGGAGAGTTACAGACTTGGCGCAATTTCGATAATCCCTGTAGAATGTACATTCCCGCTTTATTCATTCCTTCCTGTTCAATTTTCCCAACGATGAGATCTCGATAGGTCTGTTTGAAATAGTCATATACTTTCCGCTGTGCTTTAGACATTTCACAGTAAAGGATAATCTCCGTTTTCTCTGGGAGTTCTTTAGCTACTTCCGATTTTTTCCGGGATAAAATAAAGGGATAAACCAGCTTTCTGAGTTCTGCTGCTGCATTTTCGTTTCTATCCTTATCAATGGGATTGGCAAATTCTTTGCGAAAGGTTTCCAGGTTTCCCAGCATACCTGGATTCAGAAAATCCATCTGAGAATATAGGTCAAACGTATTATTCTCTACGGGTGTACCTGTCATGACCAGCCGATTTCTAGACTTGAGCTTTTTTACAGCTTTGGCAGATTGCGTGGTAGGATTTTTAATGGCCTGGGATTCATCAAGGACTACATAATCAAAGGTAAATTTTCTCATCCAGTCGATATCGGAACGGACTAAGCCATAGGTAGTAATAACGAGGTCGTATTCAGAGAATGAGCCAGTAGTTTTATCCCGATTTGATCCAGTATGGTTGAGTACTTTCAGACCACTACAAAATTTATCGACCTCCTGTATCCAGTTAAATATTAGCGAACGGGGTACTACGATCAGGTGTGTGGTTCCAGGATGTTTTTGAGATACTTTCATTAGAAAACATAAAACCTGCAGTGTTTTTCCTAGTCCCATATCATCAGCTAGGCATCCTCCCCATTCAATTTCATCCAGAAAATTCAGCCACTTATATCCTTCTTTTTGATAATTGCGAAGTGTAGCATTCATTCCTTCTGGAATTTCCTGGTCTTCGATTTTACGAAATTGTTGCAGACGTTTACGCTTTTGTAGTATTTCTTCGAATACCTTGTGATTGTCGATTTCTTCTACCCATTCATCCATCAATCCCACCTGAAACTGAGACACTTTCACTTGGTTCTTGGACACCTTTCCCATTTTAAACAATGAACTATACTTTTTCAGCCAATCTTCAGGCAACATTCCCAGAGACTCATCCCCCAATTTGACAAAACTTTGTCTATTCATAATGGCTTTGCGGATATCTGATAATTTAACTTGTTGATCTCCAAAGGTGACTTCAACTTGGAGGTCAAACCAGTCAGTGCCTGAGCTAGCACGCATCTGCATAGTAGGCCGATTGGGATTGTATTTGATCTTTTTGAGTTCCTTGAGGCCCAACACTTCATACTCCGAGTTCTGGATTTTTTCATAAGCTTTGAAAAACCAGTTGTTATCCAGCACCTGATCCAAAGGGAGGGCAACATAGTGCTCCTGATTGTAGGTAAATGCTGGATGTAATCCTTTGATAAATGACAGGGCAGATGCTTCTTCCTTGTGATCTCGCTCGATACAAAAAGGATGTTCCATGCCTTCTTCCTGAAATATGAGTTTGGGTTCGTCATTCAGTGGAACTTCCCGGCTATGACCCTCAGAAATATATTCAAAAGCTGGGATTAGTAATAAATAATCTTCTACTTCTTGCAAATAGAGTTTTTTCCTTATTTCAGCGGAACTTGGGGTAAGGGCAAAATGATTACCAATGGTTTTAACCGGATATCTCTCGGCCAGAGGCATCAGAAAGTCTTTTCGGAAGTCTTCCAGATCCTCATGACGGATTCGATAGGTCTGCCTATATATAAACAGCAACGAGGTCTGTGCATCCTCTGCACTGAGAAGGTAGACGCGGTCATCCATAAGGATGATACCATAATTTATAAATTCTATTTTCTGAAGTGGATATTGTTGATCTCCTACGGTAATAAAAGGTTTAAGAAGATAATGTGTGGTAGACTTACGGAATTCGAATTCCAGCATGGGGTGTTCTGACTGAGGATAAATCCGAGAAATGTCTCTTACCTGAACGGTGTCTCTGGGGTTATCCACGCTTGTCAGATAGTGATCTTCATGGAGTATGTCTTGAAATACTGTTAATATCTGATGATGTATTGCTTTAGCGGCGGTATAGAGATGATTTTCATCCCTATTCTGTACATAAAAGCGATTATAGCTCCCTAAATACGTTTCAGGTATGATCTCAGCAAGCCGTTTGTGTAGTAATTTGCGATTTTTGGGAAGCTTTTTGATGGTCATAGAATCTCTGCTGAATATTTTCCGAATAGGTGCGCCAATATCACCATTCTTTTTACGTTTGCCATGAATGAGATATATGCCTGGTATTTCATAATGACCATATTTCATTTCCCACAGGATAGCATATTTTGTCTTTTTATCAGGAAGTTTAAATTGGTGCTCTTCAATTTGAGTAGGTGGCTTGACGAAATTTTGAATTTCTTCCTTCCAGTTAGCAAATGCTGAAATCTTGGAAAGTCCAGGATCTTTAGGATGAAGGATAAGCGTAGGGTAGGCGAGTTCAATATCAAACAGATTTTGCCAGTCGTCTTTAATAGAATAGCCATACTCCTTGAGTTTCTCTGATAGGAGTTTTGTTTGGTCTCTAAGAGGAAAAACGACATCCTCAAAGCACTGATACTTTTGAGATAGATCAAACAATAAAGAATAGGCATGTGGACAGATTGTATGCTTCTTTTTTCCACAATCACAAGTAATGCTTAATTGTTCATCTTGTGTGAGTTCTATCCGAGTGGTATAGGATTGATTTTTGTCAATCAAGGTAGCTTCAAGTACAGGCGGTTGAAGATCGTACTGGATTATCTCTGGGCGGTAATACAGAAAAGATGGCACAGTGGTAGTGGTAAATCCTGAGAGTAGCTTGACTTGATCGATTGGTAGGGGATCTTTACAGGGAATTAAGCGTGTTGTAGGCTTTTGGGA
>CAZZEC010000307.1:0-3476 GCA_964652565.1 uncultured Bacteroidia bacterium | reverse complement strand
AACTAACAACTATACGGACAGCAATTGAAGAAAGTGGGATCTAATCAATCCTGCAAGGCAAACGCACTAAAATCATTAACAGCTGCTAGTCAGTAGCTTACATTGATTCAATATATAAATATGTTAATCACAATTAACTAAAAATACATTATTTATAAAATTTGGTGCGTTTGCCCTGTCAATCCTGCCACTTTTTCAATAAGTCTGGTAATTTTCTCAGTGCAGCAATCTCCCGCAGCTTTTGTTTGGCGGGAGTAGCAATCATTCCTAGATAGGTTTTTCCTCCTTCCAAGGAAGACATTACTCCCGTTTTGGCCAGTAATATGGCTTTTTTCCCGACGGTGACATCTTTAGTGATCCCCACCTGCCCCCAAAGTATAACATCATCTTCGATGGTAGTTACTCCAGCAATTCCCACCTGTGCGGCTATAATACAGCGTTTTCCTATTACTGTTTCATGGCCTACCTGAATCAGGTTGTCGAGTTTTGACCACTCACCAATTACTGTATCACTGGTTACCCCTCGGTCAATGGTACAGTTGGCACCTATATCTACATGATCTTCAATGACTACCCTACCCTTTGTAAGCATTTTTTCCTTACTATCTGCCCGTGTTTTAAAGTAAAATGCCTCGCTTCCAATCACCGTACCGGAATTGATACATACCTCGTTCCCGATCACTACCCGATCATAAATTGTTGTATTTGAATGTATCTTACAATTTGCTCCTATACTTACATGAGATCCTATCACAACATTATGACCTATTTCCGTTCCATTACCTATCACAACTTCCTGCCCAAATACCACTCCCTGACCCACTTTTACCTGCTCTCCTAAATGTGGTTTCGCAGACGTATTTAAGGGAAGTGTAGGGAAAAAATACGATGTTAGTTGGTTGAATGCTGTAAATGGCTCGTCGCAAACCAGCAGTCCTTTTCCTTCAGGAGGAGTAGTATCCTTATTGATTAAGATAGTGGTAGCCAAACTATTAAGAGCCTTTTGATAGTATTTTTCCACATCTACAAACGTTAAATCCCCTGATTCAACTTTATGGATTTCATTTATCCCGTAAATAAGATGGTTCTCATTTCCAATATACGTGCAATTGAGTATTTTTGCAGCTTCGGATAAGGTTATTGGCCTCGCTAATTTCATGGATATTCTTTGATAATTAAGAATTGACTTGCTAACATTAAGTTTTATAAATAGTTGAATATTTGTTTTTTGAATCCTATGTCCTAATTTTGAACTTTTCTCACCAAAAGTAGAGTCAAATATATCATAAAATACAAGAATAACGGATAATGGACTACACAACCTTGGTTTACTTGCTACCTTTAGCTGGCGTTGCGGGATTACTTTTTACATTCGTTAGGTCTACCTGGATAAACAAACAGGAAGTAGGTGATGACCGAATGGCGCGAATTGCAAAAAATATTTCAGATGGTGCCATGGCATTCCTGAAATCTGAATATCGCATTTTATCAATTTTTGTCGTTGCAGTGGCTATTCTCTTAGCAATCAAAGGACAAACCGAAGCAGACTCCAATTACTTTGTTGCAGTTTCATTTATACTTGGTGCGATCTGTTCAGCGTTAGCAGGATTTATCGGTATGCGCGTAGCTACCAAAGCTAATGTAAGGACAACGCATGCGGCAAAAACTTCACTGGGTAAAGCACTCCAGGTAGCCTTCACAGGAGGTTCTGTCATGGGTTTAGGAGTGGTTGGTTTAGGTGTTTTGGGATTGGGAGTATTATTTCTACTATACAGAAACATGTCCTTTGGGGATGAATTGAACGAGATCAATGTAGTATTGAATATTATCTCCGGGTTTTCTCTGGGAGCATCCTCAATTGCATTATTTGCTCGTGTAGGGGGCGGGATCTATACCAAAGCGGCTGATGTGGGAGCAGACCTCGTAGGTAAGGTAGAAGCTGGAATTCCTGAGGATCATCCCTTGAATCCAGCTACCATTGCGGATAATGTGGGAGATAATGTAGGAGATGTTGCAGGGATGGGAGCAGACCTGTTTGAATCTTATGTAGGATCTATTATTGGTACAATGGTCTTGGGTGGAGCATTTGCTGTACTCCCGGAGTTTCAAGAATCATTTGCCGGATTAAGCGCGGTACTACTTCCTATTACACTAGCAGCGGTGGGAATCCTCGTATCCATTGTAGGAACCTTCTTTGTAAGAGTGAAAGACGGAGGAAGCCCTCACAGAGCACTCAATATGGGTGAATTCATTTCTGGAGGGATCATGCTGGTACTTTCTTATGTAATTATCACCGCAATGTTACCCGCACAGTGGACATCGGGTGAAACAACCTATACTTCTCTAGGCGTATTTTGGGCAGTACTTTCAGGACTACTCGCTGGTTTAGCCGTAGGTCAGGTAACAGAATATTATACAGGTACAGGTACACCTCCGGTAAAAAATATTGTAAAACAATCTTTGACAGGATCAGCTACCAATATTATTGCGGGATTAGGTGTGGGAATGATGTCTACTGCAATACCCATTCTGTTAATTGCTGCTGCGATACTGATATCCTATTCATTTGCGGGACTATACGGAATAGCTATTGCGGCTGTAGGAATGCTCGCCAATACAGGAATACAACTGGCAGTAGATGCCTATGGACCGATTTCCGACAATGCAGGTGGGATCGCTGAGATGGCAGAATTGCCAAAAGAAGTACGCAAACGTACCGATAAGCTTGACGCAGTAGGAAACACTACTGCTGCGATAGGAAAAGGATTTGCCATAGCTTCTGCGGCACTTACTGCACTGGCATTATTTGCAGCATTTATGCAACAGGCAAGAATTACGGAAATCGATATTTCTAAGCCAACAGTAATGGCCGGATTACTGGTAGGAGCGATGCTACCCTTTGTTTTTTCCGCATTATCGATGAATGCTGTGGGACGTGCAGCGATGAATATGATTCAGGAGGTAAGAAGGCAATTTCGTACTATTCCTGAACTTACCGCAGCCCTGGAAATCATGAAAAAATATGATGCGGATATCTCACAAGCTACACCTGAGGAGAAGGAAATATTCGATCAGGCGGATGGAAAAGCAGAATATGCAAAATGTGTAGAAATTTCTACCAAAGCTTCTCTCAGAGAAATGGTTCTACCAGGACTATTAGCTATTATTACCCCTGTTCTGGTAGGATTTCTGGGTGGTGCAGAAATGCTTGGAGGGCTACTAGCAGGTGTGACTTCCAGTGGAGTGCTGATGGCAATCTTTCAATCAAATGCTGGTGGTGCATGGGACAACGCAAAAAAGATGTTTGAAGAAGGGGTAGATATTGAAGGAAAAACCTATTATAAAGGTTCTTCCCCGCATAAAGCTGCAGTAGTAGGAGATACAGTGGGAGACCCATTTAAAGATACTTCGGGTCCTTCTTTGAATATACTGTTAAAACTTATGGCTGTAGTTGCACTCGTTATTGCTCCTACACT
>CAZZEC010000306.1:0-3485 GCA_964652565.1 uncultured Bacteroidia bacterium | reverse complement strand
TGTTTAAAGGGAAGGAGTCCATGTAAAGCAGTGTCTATAGAAGGAGCTCTGCTATCCAGGTCATATAGGCAATGATAGTACAAAGGAACAATTTCATCCTCATATTCAAGTCCTCTATATACTTTCTTTAAATCATGAAGTTTATTTACATACAATCCAGCGATACCTGCTCGTGTTAGGGTACCGATATCACCTCCCGAACCTTTGATCCACATGACTTCTACTTCTTCTCCTGTGAGAGGATCTTTTTCTCTCGTTTTACACGAGGTATTACCTCCACCGAAATTGGTAATGCGAAGGTCTGCTCCCAGAATATTCGAGCGGTAGAGGAACAATGCCACTTCGTCTCCGGCACGTTGATCTGCTTCCGCTTCGTCCCAGAGGTATTGTACGTGATGAAATGTCTTTACTTCCATGATGTGAGTAGTATTAAGTGTTGCCAAAAGAGAGGCAAATTGATAGTCCTTTATAAAAAAGTTGGCTTTTTTGAACTTGCAAATCAAATGTAAGCGTAAATAAATGGATGGTCAATGCACTATTTGCGCATTTATTTGTACTTTTTGGACCAGGCTACTAATAGATTAATCAAAAACATGAAGGATTTTTTTCAATACCTTACGGTAGGTGAAGAAGACAAAAACTGGGGCTTATATCTAAATGTAACGGGAAAAGCAGAAATAGCACCTCATACCGAGTACCCATCCTCTGGGCATCCGACAGGATATTATTTTAACTGGGACCATGGAAGAACATTGAATGAATTTCAATTGAATTACATTACGGAAGGGACGGGAATTTTTGAAGATGAAAGGGGGGCGCATCCCCTACTTCCTGGATCGATAATGTTAGTTAGACCAGGTAATAGCCACCGTTATAAGCCAGAGCAAAAGACTGGTTGGATAGAAAACTATATAGGCTTCAATGGAGAATTAGCACATAAATTTTTGTCCATACCTTCTTTTAGGAATGTGTCCGTAATCCGATGTGGGATCAGGGAGGAGATCATTGATATTTATTTCAAGATCTTTGATCTGGCCAAAGAGGAAGAACCTGGTTTTCAGCAAGTATCTTCAGGATTAATCGTCAAATTACTGGGGCATCTCATCGCTTACGACAAAAAGCGAAATTTCTCGGGTAAGCATATTGAGAAAGTGATACAGGTGGTTAGATTTCAAATGCGCGAGCATTTGGATCAAAAAGTGGACCTGGAGCGATTAGCCGAAGAGCACAGTATTGGGTATGCCTATTTGCGAAAGATGTTTAAAAAATATACGGGGGTATCTCCACATCAGTATCATTTGGAAATGCGCATTATGGGAGCAAAGGAATTACTACTGACCAGTGATCGAAGTATCAAAGAGATTGCCTTTGACTTAGGATTTGAATCGGTTCACTATTTCAGCCGGATCTTTAAAAAGAAAACGGGGTTAAGTCCTAGTGAGTGGAGGAGAAAAGGGGTAAAAAGATAGAATAGGTTCTCAAAAGAAAGCCAGACCAGCCTATAAAAAATGGGGATAAAAAAATATGAAGTCATAACAGATTTGGGGGAAATTGCTGCTAAATTGAGATATCAATAAGCACAACAAAACCCAAATGATAAAATCACCTTTTTTCTATATACACTCCATATTGCTGATGTTGGCATGTTGGGGATGTGAAACGAAGCAGGATGCTTCAGGACTTGATATGGCGTTGCAACAGCAACCAGATGTGTTCTTCGAACAGGCAGTGGTGGGTCCCCAGGACGATGGGACCTATGTAGTAGCTACCACGCAGCGGATCGATCCTGCAGGAACTACGATACAATTTCCAGGCAGACCCACAGACCTTGCCCTTAATCCAGAGCAAACATTACTCGCAGTAAAAAATAGAACCGATTTGGTAATCATGGATGTCACTTCCAGATCCCTGGCACAAACACTTCCTTTGGCTTCTGGGGGACATACTTTTGCCGGTATCGAGTGGAGTGTCGATGGAAAGAAGATATGGACTACCGACACCAGAGGATATTTGCGTTCTGCTGTCATACAAGACGATAGAACTTTTGCTTGGGAAGATGAAATACTACTCCCCGGTCCCAGCGAAGAGGATACAAATCCTTACCCTGGAGGTCTTGCCATCGACGAAGAGAATGGATTGATATACGTAACCCTGAGCCGCAACAATACGCTTGGAATCGTTAATCTGGAAACCGGAGCGGTCGAATCACAGATTCAAGTAGGTATTGCCCCCTATACAGTCATATTACATAAAAATAAAGCCTATGTCTCCAATTGGGGGGGACGGCAGCCCGAAGATGGAGATATGACGGGTCCTTCGTCAGGTAGTCGCGTGGTAGTTGACCCTGAAACAGGAGTTGCATCGAGCGGTACGATTTCTGTCATTGATCTATCTAGTAATGAAATTTCCACTACCATCGAAGTACTGCTTCATCCCAGTGACATGGCGCTTTCCCCTGATGGATCACAACTCTTTGTTGCCAATGCCAATAGTGATGCTGTTTCTGTTATTGATACTGAAACAGAGTCTGTAGTAAAGACATTAGGGACAAAACCCATGCCTGACCTGCCATTTGGTAGCATGCCAAATGCACTGGCGGTGGCACCTGATGGTCAAACATTGTACGTCGCAAATGGAGGCAACAATCTCTTAGCTGTTATTGATCTGGCCAGTGAAAAAGTTACAGGGCTGATTCCCACGGGGTGGTACCCTGGAGCAGTCCAGATATCTTCTGACGGAAATACGATCATGGTGGCAAATACTAAGGGAATCGGCAGCAGGGATAGCATTCGAGCGGCTTCTCGAGATCAGGGATATGGGTTTAATTCCCATGACCACACCGGTTCTGTTACATTCATCGACAGCCCAAGTCCTTCAGCGTTGGATGAATATACCATTCTTGCTGCAAGCAACATGCGATTGCCTAAAATCAATCAGGCGATACAACTAAACCAGGTAGAAGAGAAGGTGGTTCCTATCCCGAGAAACCCCGGTGAAAAGTCGGTATTCAAGCATGTTATCTATATCATAAAGGAAAACAGGACCTACGATCAGGTGTTTGGCGATCTCCCGCAGGGTAATGGGGATTCATCACTCTGCCAATTTGGGAGAGAAGTTACACCCAACCATCATGCACTGGCAGAACAGTTTGTTCTACTAGATAATACTTACTGCAATGGCATTTTGAGTGCAGATGGTCATCAGTGGACGAATGAAGGGGTTGTAACAGACTATATAGAAAAGAGTTTCGGAGGATTTGTACGCAGTTATCCCTATGATGGGGATGATGCAATGGCTTATGCTTCTTCGGGCTTTATCTGGGACTATGTGCTCAAAGCTGGATTGACCTTCCGCGATTATGGCGAATTTGTACAGGCTCGAATTGAGCCAGAAGATGCTACCTGGACCGATATCTACAATGATTATCTCAATAACACGAATAATGTTACTATTCAGGCGGAGACTGAGTTACATACCTTAGAACC
>CAZZEC010000305.1:0-3498 GCA_964652565.1 uncultured Bacteroidia bacterium | reverse complement strand
GGATGGAAAATTGCCTTTAATGGAACAAATGGACGTATCGAGGCATGGTTAGATATTCCTCACTTTTCAAATATGGAAGTTAGTCAGGAAGAGTTGCACGCTGCAGAGATGAATCAATCAGACGGAGCTGAAATCGAAGGCTATCAGCCTATCATAGTTCATAAGTTGTGGAACAAATACGAAACTGTTCAGGTGCCTTTCGAGCGCGGCGGACATGGAGGAGGAGATCAGCGACTTCAGGACAAGATATTTGAAAATCCCAATGCGCCTGATCTTTATAAGCATGCTGCAGGTACTCGCGATGGAGCCATGTCGATCTTAATCGGTGTAGCTGCCAGAAATAGTATTGAATCTGGTGAACCCATCAAGATAGCAGAATTAACAGACTTGCAACCCAGGGCAATAAGACTTTAATATCAATAACGTTTAATTACACGATTGCTATTTGTAGAGAGGAAGTCTTTCTCTTGGCTTCCTCTTACTCATCCAACATTTTTCATCAAACATTACCCATATTCTGCTTTCAAGATTAGATCCGCTAAAGATATTGTCCATCTATTCGCACAATAATTCTCTTTGCCTTACGTCTTCATTCCAGGCCAGACTGTAACAATACAATGAAAATAAGTATTTTACATAAGATTTAAACTTCATGCGAATTACAGTCATTTTCATCAGTACCTTGGTTTTGTCGTTCTTAAGCTGTAAGAAAGCTTCTCACACTGATCCTACTCCGGGTATCCAGGGCTTGGAGCATGGCTTTCAAGCAAATGAAGGATGGCTCCGGTCACAGAAGTTTATGAAAGACTGGCTGAAAGAGGCAGATACCACTACAGGACTCATCCCTAGAAATTTATACGAATCTAAAGATATTTGGAATGCCCAGGATGCTGCAGCTGACAATTATCCCTTTATGGTGCTCACAAGCTACTTTACAGATCAAGACATTTTTCAAGGGCAAATGCACCAGATCCTTGATACGGAAATTCAGCTTACCTCTCGCATGGGTACACTTCCCGATACTTACAGCTTTAGCAGGGCGTCTTATGAACTTCCGGAAATAGATACAGGGCTTATAATTTTTGGCGCTTCAGAATACGTCAAAGATGGTCTGCTTCCCATTACAGAATGGCTAGGAGAATCTGCCTGGTCTGAAAGAATGGTTCAAATCCTGGATGATATTTGGTATTTTGCTCCTATATCCACTCCTTTTGGAAATATTCCTTCCAGAGATGTAGAAATAAATGGGGAAATGTTACAAACACTCTCTCGTGTGTATTGGATGACAGGGGAACAAAAGTATCTGGAATGGGCACTGAGATTAGGAGATTATTATTTATTAGGAAATAGCCACCCTACAAGAGATTTTCAATCACTCAGGCTTAGAGATCATGGGTGTGAGATCATTTCTGGTTTGTGCGAATTGTATTACACGCTCCATTATGAAGATCCACAAAAAAAGGAAATATACAAACCGCATATATACGAAATACTGGACCGTATTTTGGAAGTTGGAAGGAATAAAGATGGTCTATTTTACAATGTGGTCAATCCCCAGACGGGAGAAGTGATAGATGAGGGGATTGCTGATAATTTTGGATATACCTACAATGGTTATTATACGGTCTATTTGATCGATAGTATCGATACCTATCGAGAGACCATGATTCAAGCGCTTCAGAATTTAGATAAATACAGATTTTATGACTGGGAGAGAGGAAGCTCAGATGGCTATGCAGATGCCATAGAAGGGGCGATCAATTTGTACAATCGAGAACCCGATGAATCATTAGCACAGTGGATTGACAGTCAGATCCAGGTGATGTGGATGATGCAAGATTCCAGTTTCAGAGAGAATGCCTTACCCTGGAAGGGATCAGGTATTATTGAGGGATGGCACGGCGATGGGAATTTTGCACGGACGACATTGATGTATAATCTATGGAAAACGGGAGGTACTTATGTACGTCCCTGGAGACAAGATCTTATTATTGGGGCGAATTATGATGAAGAGAAATTATCTCTGTTTATAAAGACCGATCAAAATTGGTTTGGAAAGTTATTCTTTGATTATGAACGGCACAAAGAAATTTTCAACATGCCACAAGACTACCCTCGTATCAATCAGTTCCAAGAGTGGTGGCCACTGAAAAAAAATCAACGCTATTGGATTTCTGATCAAAATGGTGGATCAAGAGGAAAAAAGAAACAGTGGAATATGTCAGGATACATGCTGGCTAATGGAGATTTTGAGCTGGAACTGGAGGGGGGAAAGGTATATCAGTTTGATATTGTTATGGAGGAATAATCAAAAAGTGCGGATTAAATCCGCACTTTTTGATATAAATTAATTATACAATCTCGTATAGTATTCTTCTGCCATTCTGTTAGAATCAAACATGGGAACGACCTCTCGCATACTATTTTTCACAATGTCAATCCATTCATCAGGCTTCTCATAATAGCAAGGAATGATCTCTTGAGTGAGAATATTGATCAAGTGATTATAGTCATGATCGTCTTGCTCAGCCACAGACTTATTCAAATCTGCTGGAGGAATGATATATGCATTGTGCCCGTGCTTAGCAAATTCTGGTACCCATCCATCATCGATTGAGAAATTGACTGAACCATTCATCGCAGCTGTCATACCACTTGTTCCTGATGCCTCACGCGGCCTTCGTGGGGTATTTAACCAGAGATCCGATCCCTTTTTCAGTGCTGCTGATAAGTTCATTTCATACCCTGTAACGATAGTTGCTGTGTGGCTCAATCTCGTTAGTTCAACAATACGATTAAATAAATCAATTCCATAGCCATCTTCTGGATAGGGTTTTCCCGCCCAGATGACTTGTATAGGCATTTCTTTTCTGTTTAACAGCTCATAGAAATACGACAGATTTCTCATGATGAGATCTGCACGTTTGTAGGCTGCAAACCTTCTGGCCCATACAATTGTCAGTAAATCAGGGTCGAACAGCTTACCCGTTTGATCTGCAACAATTTTGAACAAATCTAGCTTCATTTCCCGTTTCCTGGCTCGCAATGCCTGATCATCATTCGCATCAAGTGCTGCTTTTAATTCTGGATCTTGCCAATATTTTTGATTTTGAGCATTTGTGATACCAATGATATCCGGTTTATTTTTCACTCCCCCCCACATCTCATTTGATACCTTTGCATGTAATTGAGATACTCCATTTACCTTTCTAGACATGGTTAATGCAGCAGGCGTGTATCCGAACATATTCCCTGAGTCCTGCTGAGTAATTTGCTCCACCGTTCCCATGGATAAACTACTAAAGAAGCCCATACGATGAAGAAGATGTATATCATGCTCTTCATTACCCGCACGCTCAGGCGTGTGTGTTGTGAAAACCAATCTCTTTCTTACTTCTTCCATATCTTTATATTTTTCATATAAATGGAATGCAACCGGTAATGCATGTGCTTCATTCAGGTGATAAATATCTGCTCCACCTAATGCATCAACAACTT
>CAZZEC010000304.1:0-3526 GCA_964652565.1 uncultured Bacteroidia bacterium | reverse complement strand
AAGTCTCATCAAAAAATCGTCCTTCAATAAAAAGGTTTCAAAACAGTCTAAAAAAGGGTAAATTGTGAAATGAATCCATCTAGAAACATACCACTGAGCCATCAACGAATGGACAAGTCCCAAGTTGCCAAATACAAAAAGGGGGAAGAACCCAATGACGTCTTATACTGGCTCAGTCGGTCGGGCTACGAACGGCTCTTAATGCTGGAACAAATCAGACAAGAATACAACCTATGGAAGTATAGTGCTCAATCAGGATTTCAGAGAGTTTATCGAGCTGTTAAACGTCAGAGAAGTTAAATATCTGGTAATAGGTGGGTATGCAGTTGCTCTTCATGGCCACCCTCGATATACCAAGGATATTGATTTTGTAGTCTCCATTGACTCCGATGACCCTATAGAATATGGTAAAAATTACTTCGATTTAACATTTGAACTGGAAAGGATTTTTAAAAGGAAAATTGACCTTTTAGAACAGAAAGCAGTTAGCAATAAGCTATTTATGGATCTAATTGATCAGAAGAAAATGCTTGTTTATGCAAGACGAAATTAAAGTATGGCTCAAAGATATTGTTAAAGCTATTGATGAATTCCTTCCTACACCTAGAAATATCAGTGAATTCCAAAAAGATTTAAAAACCAAACGGGCAGTGGAAAGAAACATCGAAATTTTAGGAGAAGCCATGAGCCGAATCTTAAAAATGGAACCTAAAATAAGAATTAGTGATTCTCGAAAAATTGTTGATACCCGAAATAGAATTATTCATGGATACGATTCTGTTTCCGATGATATAATTTGGTTAATTGCCATAAAATACTTGCCAACTCTAGAAAAGGAAGCCAAATCCCTTTGGGATGAATAAGAGTAAACAGCAAAGAACAAAGTATATATGCCTATACCTTCCTGCGGTCGGCACAGCATTTAGCCCAGACGTTGTATCCAATAAAAATAGTTAACTTAGTATCAAATTAAAACGTAACACAAGCAATAGATTAATCGTGGAAAGACCCATAAACATTGATAAAGAGATTTTAGGAGGCACACCTGTTTTTTCGGGTACTCGAGTTCCGATAAAAAATCTTTTTGATTACCTAGAAGAAGGGGAGGGAATCGCAGAGTTTCTGGAAGATTTTCCTTCTGTAAAAAAATCTCAGGTAGATGCTGTACTTCAGTTGTCCCACCAATTACTGATAAGTGTTTCAAAGGTAGCTCATGAAAATATTGCTGGATGAATGCGTAACCCATAAACTCAAAAAGTTTCTTCAGGAATATGAAGTCTTTACGGTTACGGAAATGGGATTCAGCGGATTGAAAAATGGTAAATTATTAGCTACAGCCCAGAGTTCTGGCTTTGACATGCTCCTTACCATTGATAAAAATATTGATTACCAACAGAATATAGCAAATTTTGATCTTTCTGTAGTTGTATTAGATGTCATCAAGAGCAATATCAAATATCTTGAACCACTTATTCCAGAATTCGAAAAGCAACTGGATAATTTTGAAAAAGGAAAGTCTTATCTTGTAAAGTAGAAAAACATACTGACTACAACAAAAGCTATATGTCCATGCTTCACCCAGCATTTAGCCCAAACGTTGAGCTCCATGCCCATTTGTAGTAAATGGATAATCAATTAATACAGAAGGCGGTAGAGAAAACGGGAACAGGATTGGCCAAATCATTGTATATTGTAAGAAAAGAAAAACGGTAATATGACAATCGAACGAGTGAATAACGAGATAGTGATCCGGATACCGGATATTGTAGATCCCGATAAACTACAACGTCTGATCAATTATCTGATCTATCAAGAAGCGACATCAGGAAGTGAAGCCAAACAAGAAGATGTGGACCGAATTTCTTCAGACGTCAACAAGAATTGGTGGGAAAAGAATAAGGGCCGTTTCCTGAAAGAAGAATGAAAAAAATAGTAGTAGATACGAATATCGTATTCAGTGCCTTATTGAATACAGAAAGCAATATCGGAGACCTTATCATGAATTCCGATGAAGTGTTTAACTTCTATTCGGCACAATACTTACGACAGGAAATAGAGAATCACAAGGACAAATTAATTGAAATTTCCAACCTGAACGAACAAGAATTAGAGGAATCGAAATTTCAGGTCTTTAACAAAATCCACTTTTTAGCGGAAGAGCAAATACCCTTTAAGGTATGGCATCAATCGGCGAATAGAGAAACTCAAGAATCGAATGGATGTTTTCTTGATAGTATCTGACAAAATTAAGTAACTTATGACAATTGAAATTTCAGATCAACTACTTGAAAACGCTGGTTTAACAAGAGAAGAAATCCTCATCGAGTTGGCTATTATACTATTCCAGAGAGAAAGTATAACATTGGGGCAAGCAAGTAAAATTGCCGGAATACATCAGTTCGAATTTCAAAAAGAGCTTGCTAAGAGGAAGATTTCTATTCACTATGACATAGAAGACTTTGAGAAAGATCTGGAAACGATCAAACAACTCTGAGTGTGATAGTCATTAGTGACACTTCTCCCGTTTCCAACTTGATGATAATAGGAAGGTTGGAAATTTTGAAGGGCGTTTTCGAAGAAATAGTCATTACCCCTTCTGTTGAATTAGAGATTGAAAGATGATCAGATTTTTCAATCTCTTTGAATATATACCACAAGAGTGATTGGATAAGGAAAGAAAAGCCGAAGAACGAGGAAGAAGTTAATGAAAGATAAAATGTGGCACTGGTTATAACATGGTGCATGACGGTTAGTGCTCCTATACGCCGTACCGGCGCATGCACGTTGGCATTGTAGCCAATAATTTTAAAAATCCTTATCTTGTAGAAAAGCTGATCAGCATATGAATGATTACATGAAGTATATTGAGGTTAATCCTGATATAATGATGGGGAAACCCGTAATAAAGGGTACAAGAATAACCGTGGAGTTAATCCTGGAAGAGATGTCCGCAGGCAAAGATGTTGAAGATTTGCTGCGTGCTCACCCCAGACTGACAAAGGAAGCAATCTGGGCTGCCTTAGCCTTTGCGGCAGATGCTATAAAAGGTGAAAGATCATATCCTATCGCTATATGAAATTTATAGCTGACGAAGGCGTGGATGCTCAAATAGTGAATAAGCTTAGAGAAGAGCATGACGTCCTATATGTAGTTGAGTTTAATGCCGAAGCAAGCGATAATGATATATTAAATTTTGCCAACCATGAGGATAGAATATTAATAACCAGAGATAAAGACTTTGGAGAATTGGTATTCAGAATGAAGAAAATTCATTCAGGAATAATCCTAAACCGACTTTTCCAATTTGATTCTGATAAAAAAGCAAAGATCGTTATTGAAGTAGTCAACAAATATAAGGAAGAGTTACTCGGTTCATACACTGTAATTCAGCCCGGACGTGTGAGAATTAGAACAATTGAATAAAATTAAACTGTCCATAACAAAAGCAATGAATCCATGGCCTCCATAAGGTCGTATCCATCCGAGCAACCCATGTCATTCCCTGTCGCTCTGGGGCGGCTCAAAG
>CAZZEC010000303.1:0-3542 GCA_964652565.1 uncultured Bacteroidia bacterium | reverse complement strand
TCTTTGGTCACCGATTCATAATGCTGGTACTGAATAGACCTTTCCCATTCAAATCCTATGACTTCCACATCTATGGTTAGAGGAAAACTTTTGAGGAGAAAAAACAAAATCCCAGCCAGGATAGGGGAGGATAGTATAAACGCCAGCAACCCTTTGGGCCTTTTTCGCTTGGAAGCAGGTTTAGATTCAACCTTAGCTCTATGCGCTTTCCTGTACTGATCACCTGCTGAAGTTGATTCATGTAATCCCCCTTCTGTAGGAACTTCGTCTAAATTATAGGTACGAGTCTCCAGGTCTACATCTTCGCTGGTATCGTCTCTAGGGTTTCCACATGAATGGCAAAGGGTATCTTTGGCTTTATTTTGAGCATTGCAATGACCGCATATCCAGTCAACGCCAGATTTAGCCACGTTGAGTTGATCTTTATCAGTCACTATATCAGCGTCGTCCGGTAAATAGAATTTTACATTTACAGGTCGTGGAGACCCACAATTCTCGCAATTGGTATGTGGACCTAAATTGCCCTTAGTACCACATACCGGACAATCCCATCTGCCAACACGAATAGCCATAAACAAATAAACTAAATGAGGTTACTTATTGCTCAAGCTAATATACATATTTTGCATTACATTGAAATGACTACCGCTGTTCATATCAAGGCAAACGCACCAAATATTATAAATAATTCATTGTTAGTTAATTATGATTAAAATATGTATATATTGAATCAACTTAAGCTACTGACTAGCAGCTGTTAATGATTTTAGTGCGTTTGCCCTGCTGTTCATAAAAATAATTATCTCCGGATGTAGTAACTTCTACGTCCGGAGATAGTACAGCTTACGCTGTCTCACACATATCCGTCTGCATATATACAGATAGAGGTTAATTCAACTGACGATTATCAAAGAGTTCATCTATATAAAAACTTTTGGTACGGGAAGTATAATTATCCCTACAGCCCTCAGATCCACTACGCATGATACTCGCACAAATACCGTTGGCAAGTGTAGCCTCAGAGTGTCCTCTGTACAGGACGCAATGGCCTAACTCATGGTAGACAATCATCTCTCTGACATTCTGTGGAGCAAAGCGCCAGAAACCCGAATCAATGGATATATGATTGGGTCTCCTTGAGTTGTAATTGCATTGTCCAGCAACACTCGGTCCTTCCAGATCGCTAATTTCGCCTGTGATCCGTAACGCATTAATATCTATATCTATGCCTCTGTCGGCAGCTTCTTCTTCAAAAGATCGAAAATATGACCACAACGACTCTTCTACTAATGGATAGGTAGTAGGTGGAGCCTCTTGTTGGGCAATTAATTCTTCCAGGTCTTGGTCTCCCTGATTACAAGAAATACAGGTAACACATATAAGCCCTAGTATGGCTACCCTCTCTAATGAAATAACAGACTTCAGATTCATTGATTATCAAATTATTTAAGTGGAAATCAAAAAGGGTAAAGCTTTGATATTTCATATGATTCGAAGATTTTTAATAAGAAATAGACGCTAGATTAAACCCTTATTATACTCAGAGGTTGTTTATTTCGTATAGTATTTAGTATACGTGATCCTTTTTGGCATATTCGTCGTATGATTAATCATCTAATAACACAAACACGATAACATATAATTTCATGAAAAAATCGATCATCTTTCTTTGGGGGATTCTAATATTGAGCCTTCCTTCCATGGCTCAAGGCTTTTTCGAAGGGAAAATTAATTATAAGGTGAGTATTGAAGGAGATAATGCAGAGATGTTTGCTGCGTTTATGCCTGAATCTTTCAATTATTTGATAGGAAAAAATGACATTAAATTTTCCATTAAAGGGGGTATGATGGAGTCAATGATGGGAGAATGGCTGGTAAATAATGAAAGTGGGACGGCTTATATGCTCCAGCATAGTTCTCAAACTGCATATAAAATTGATCCTGAAACGGCACAATCAGAAGAAGTTGATTTCAAACCTGAGATTACGTCATCTGATAAAACCAAAGAAATTGCAGGCTACAACTGTCGTATGTATGAAGTAACCCTGGAAACTCCTCAAGGAGATATGAAGCAGGAGATATGGGCCACTAAGGACATAAAGGTCAAAAAGCCTTCCGTTGAAGCAGCTGGGAACATGAGCCAGGTATTCATCGAAGGATTGGATGCGTTCCCTTTGGAAATTGTGTCTGATATGCCCATGGGCATGGGCAAAATGACCATGAGTGCTAATGAAGTACAAGCGGGTAATGTAGATGATACCATGTTCAAGGTCCCTTCAGATTATAAAGTGGAAAAGTTTGATCCTCAGAAATTTGGAGAGCAAATGATGGGGAATTATCGGTAACACTCTGCCCTCTGTTTCAAAATAGCTCCATTTGCTGGGATGGATCGTGATATAGCCTGGGTATGGGAACATTCATGCCCAGCTTTTTATTTAATTCTTGGAGGGTGTAAATTCCCATTTCCGGGGCAAAGGTATCATCGGGTTCGTGTACAAAAAAGTATAATTCTCTAAGCCCTGCTTTTGCCCAGGTGTGTATCCGTTTTATCCATGTATCTGTTCTTTTATAATCAGTAGGGACCAAACCGTTTCCTACGAATCGTATCACAGCCATATCATTTGTTAAAGAGGTATGTAATACATCTCTTCTTCCTGCTACATCTGTAATAACTGTTCCAATGTTGTACATCTTAAGTACTTCAGTAGCTTCTGGAATTAATTGATGATCGCTAAACCAGTCGGGATGTCGAAATTCTATGGCTAGTGGGATAGATGGTGGAAAGCTTGCTACATATCTGGTTAAGCGATCGAGCATGGCTGGGCCAAAAGTCTCATGCATTTGCATGAATACACATCCCAGATTTTCTTCGAAGTGGGAGATAGCATCACAGAATTGGAGGGTTTGTATCTCTGTTCCTTGTAATTTGCTATAGTGTGAAATGGATTGAGGCATTTTGGGACAAAAGCGAAAGGTCGAGGGGGCTTGCATCTTCCATTTGAGTACCATATCTGAAGAAGGGCTTCGATAGTGGGTGGTATTCATTTCTATGCAATTAAATGCACGTGCATAGTGATGCAAAAATTCATTGGGTTTTGCGCCTTTAGGGTATAGCTTCCCCACCCAATCTTTATTCCCCCACATTGGACACCCAACATATGCCTTAAGAGGCTCATCATTAGCATGCGCATTCAGTAAAGATAGGGTTTCAGAATTGACCGAGGGTAAGGAAAAGTCAACCTGATTTATGTCTGTAAGTTTCCCAAATTTCATTCATACAAAATTATATAATTTTCTAGATAAGTAAGTAGGAGCAAGGACAATAGCATGTAATAAAATCATTCATTGTAACAGCGCTTTTTCAATAGGTGCGGATTACATTAATTCCGCACCTATTGATATGAACAAATAATAAATCAATTTAGTCTTTCCACTTAATTGGACAATATTATTCAATACTTTCATATAGAAATGTGTGTCTACACGACCGGATAGAACAGATGGTTCAATATCCGGTCCTATTTCTGGTTTAATTCCTTCGG
>CAZZEC010000302.1:0-3567 GCA_964652565.1 uncultured Bacteroidia bacterium | reverse complement strand
AAGTGTTTTTCAAGGGTAGCTACTTTTAGGTTGCCATGTATACTCAGTTTTTCCTGATGATCAAAATTCCCTGCTTCAGCGATGGTAAGTGAAAGATCTAACTTATCCTTACGAGCAGACAGCTCATCTTCTCCGTGCGTGTGAGCAAAAAACGCTAAGGAAAGAAAGGGAAATTTCGCATGAAATTCACGAGAAATTTCTTCTAAGGTCTTGTGTGCATCAACAATTATCTCAGCCATACTACTATGATTATTCACACAAAATGGCAGTATCTAGTCAACTAGGTAATGATTAAAGGCATTGCCTTTTATGATTTAAGCTATAACTATTCTTTCAGATATTTCTTCAACAATTGTTGGAATCTAGGTTTTTCAGCGTATTTGTTATAAGGAGGTTGATGTAAATAGGGCGAGAGGTTAAATCCCCTTTGTAGCGCTTTTTCTACTGCCTGATAAAATTCCTGATCTCGCTCCATAAATGCATAAGTCTCCGCGAGTGTAGTGTAGGGATAGGATATAGCAGTGTCAAGAGCGATGGCTTGAGTTGCAAAATGTAAGGCGGAATCGAATTCTTGAATAGAATATTTACACATTGCCATAAGATTATAAATCTCTATCTTTCGATATTTGACGTCGGCTTCTTTAGAGACACTTTCGATGTAGTTAAACGCTCTGATGGCGTCTTTACCGACTTGGACTGCTTCGGGATATTTTTTTTCAAAATGTAAGCTCCGCATTTTAATGCGTTGTGCGTATCCATTTTCTGGATCTAATTCTATGGCTTGGTCGATCAGGATTTTTGCGCTGTCCTTTTGTTGTATAGAGCTATATACAATAGCCATATTAAGGGCTCCCATGCTACTTTCCTTATTGATCTCGTACGCTTTTCTGTAGTAAGAAATAGCTTCCATGGTATCTGCCCGGGTAAATGAAGAATCTCCTTGCCGCTTACGCAAGGCCATACTTTGCATCATAATATCGCCTTTGTTGGTCCAGAGGTAATAGGTATCCGGACTGAGATCTATTGCATTATCGATGGCCTCAATGGCTTGATCGTAATCCTTTACCTGCACACTCGCCCAAGCCAACGCATGCCAGTTGTATGATGATTTGGGATTGTACTCCACCGCTTCTAGTAATGTTTCGTATCGATCTTCCAGCTTTTGTTGATTCCCTTTTGTTCGAGCCAGCATGAGCCAGGCATATTCGTTTTTGGGATTGAGTTCTATGGCTTTTTGAAATTTATTCTCTGCAGAAGTGTATTTTCCTTGTTTATACAATGTACTTCCCCATACGTAATAGGCCCAATCCTTATCCTCCTTTGTATCATTTAAGATAAACCTCACCGTAGATAGGGCATCATCAAATCGCTCTTCTTTTGCTTGAAAAATGGCCAATCTCACGGGGTCTGTAGTAAGGAGTACTTTTTCAGCTGCTTGAAGAATAAGGTCATCCAGCGCATCGGATCTATTCTGAGTGTGTAAATCCGCGGTAAACATAATAGGGCGGATACCTGTAGCGCGCAGTTTGAGGCTCAGCGTACTATCCATTTCGGTAAGTTGGCCGCTGATAATTTTGTTCTCTCTGCCTAGTAGCTCTCGGGCATAGAATATCACCGACTGAATTGAAATACCGAATCCCATCACCGCGACATTCATTTCTGGACGATTGTCCATGCTGAACCTTAGCGAGTCATCTCTTACACTAGATGCCTGATACTGTATTTCGGATACTTTGTCCAGTATTTCGTGTGCTACTACTGGTCCTGTATATCCTCCTTCTGCAAAAGTAGCAGGTACTTCGAATCCCTTGAGGCTATACTGATCTTCTGTAAGACCTTTATATATCAAATATAATAGGCCCATAATTAGCATAGTAAGCCCCAGTTTTAATGCTATGGAAAACACGATACTTAGCTGAGATTCTAGAATACTCCAACGAATTTTTCGCGTACGAAGCTTACTCCATGTTTGCTTTTGAGACGCTTTCGTGGATTGAGGGGTACTTCCATTCTGAGGGTCCTGGGTCAAAGCTTCTGTTTTGACATTAGAAAGCTCATTGCTCATGAGATTCAATGTTTAGGATTTAACCTATAAATTACACAATCATAGCTTTGGATACAAATGGACCATGGAAATGGTCTTTGGTAAAGCCATTTAGGTTGTATGTTTGATTTTAATGGATGGACAGTGTTATTCACAACTGCTGTATAGCCCTATTGACCCCTTCTAATTCTTTGATCTTTTTATAAAATCTCCAACCCAGAATAAGTTTTGCTCTTCCAGGGTCATAGCGGAGGTGGTTGTCATTCCCCAGATGGATGAAGGCATGATCATTAAACACACTCACCAGCGCATAGAACCTGGATGAATTGTATCCGATTGAAGATCGGATGTTGACTCTTCCGGAAAGGCCCATAGGAGGCTGAAAGGAATTATCTGCCTTGACCTCACCTAGGGTAACACCCAGGCCAGGAATGATTCCAGCAAAGACGAAAAAGTTTTTGGGCAAGGCAAAGAAATATCCATATCCAATGGATACTCCAGGAGTAAAAAGATCTGATCGAGTGATGTATGTATCACCAGGATAATCGGGAAAATGTCTTGTTGGCACCAAACTGCTATCGGCGTTTATTTGATGAAAAAAGGCATATCCCCCCAAAACCAAAGATCCGGCACTTTTCTTTTGCGTATGTGTGCCAGAAATGATGGATTGACGGGAAAAGTAACGATGGTTGAAGCTGTAGTAAAAATTCATTCCAAATAGAGAAGATTTCACATCCTCTCTAAAATGCATACCCTGATCGTGAGGATCTTCTACTTCAAACCCTCGATAGATATGCGTATACAATTCGAGGTCCCATGAATTGAGTGTAAGATAGCCTTGAAAATCAATGCGGTTGGTGGGGCGATCCTTTTCTATAGGTAAACCAATACCAACATCAAGCAGCAGGAATTTATACGCTAGCCCAATACCCGCAGAATATCTATTGTTGGTTTGATAGGTAATCTGATGGGTTCGATCATCGAGATACAGGGTGAAGGGTTTGGACTCTCTAATACTATATGTGCGGACAGACCATCGATCCCAGTCTATATTTACATAATTGGTATCATAATCTGGAAAATGAAAAATATTCAACTCTTGGGCATGCAAAAGGGCATGCCCCATGAAAAAAATAATGATACAGCTGGTTCGGCACAGGTTCATGATCTCATAAATCGATACTATAGTAAGTTAAGGAAAATTAGGGGAATTTGTTTGGAGGTATAGCCTTAGGAAGGAACTTAGCGAAGTTCTATTAGCAAAATTAATTCATACATATGGAAGAGAATGATAAAAAATAATCAAATTTCTTTTTTTAGAAACTCTCAATTACTAAAAGGTATAGTCAAAAACTTAAATTTTTTTACTTTCCATTTGGGAGGCTGAGCGAAAACTTTGATTGCCAGTAATAAAAACAGTACGAGAAAAGGAATAGCAATGATAGTTCCTGTAGTTATGGAACCTGTTCCCATTTCAATTATCCAGCCAATACCTGCGCCTCCGATTATGGCTCCTCCATACA
>CAZZEC010000301.1:0-3676 GCA_964652565.1 uncultured Bacteroidia bacterium | reverse complement strand
CATTAACAGACGGATATGCAAGGGTCGACCGTGTATGGAAAGCAGGTGATCAAGTTGAACTCGTATTGCCCATGGCTGTCAGGCAGGTGCAATCACATCCTGAAGTATCTGAAAATCAAGGTAAAGTTGCAATCGAGAGAGGTCCTATTGTTTTTTGCATAGAAGGTATTGATCACGAAGAAACCCTGAGTAATATATCCATTCCCAATAAGCCTATCTTTCAGGAACAATTTCGCCCCAATCTCTTAAATGGTATCATGACACTTCAGACTACCGCCTATCGACAGGAGAATACGATGGATCTTGTCGCAATCCCCTATTATGCCTGGTCTCACAGGGGAGAAGGCGAGATGAAAGTATGGATTCCTACCAAAGAAAATTAAACAATACACAACTTGGAGTACTTATAAGCTTGATTGACAAAGAGCAACATATAATCATACCAGGTTCATACCGATCTATGGGTATAGATATTATAAATCAAATAAACATGTATCTTTGTCAATAATTTTTACACGACTACAGAATAAAGAAACATATGTATGTGGCAACCCAAGAGAATTAAGAATTCTGATGAAGATGTGGTAAGAGCAATAAACAGTCCTAAAAGGGTTGAAGAAATTCTCAAAGAGCAAATCGAAGCAGGCCTTCATGAACACAGAAGATCCAAATACAGGCTATTTTTATCCGCAGTTACTGCTGGTATGGAAGTGGGATTTAGTGTTTTATTAATGGGAATGCTATACACGCTACTTGTTGATAAAATCTCCTTGTCTTCCATGGATTTAGCTTTGGCATTCTCATATCCTATAGGGTTCATTTTTGTAATCATAGGTAGGTCTGAGTTATTTACTGAGCATACCAATGTGTCCTTCCTTCCAGTATTAGCTGGAAAAGTAGGGCTAAGATCATTAGGTCAGATTTGGGGAGTAATATATGTAGGTAATCTGATAGGAGGATATCTAATCAGCCTGATCTTAATTGCCATTGGACCTAGTATGGGAATCTTGTCAGGGGAGGCGTTGTATCATTTGGCGGAGAAATTGGTACACTACGATTGGTATATCATACTAGGAAGTAGCATATTGGCAGGATGGTTAATGGGATTGCTATCGTGGCTGATTACTGCCAGCCGTGAGACATTGAGTCGCATTTTTCTCATCATTTTGGTTACTACGTTCATTGGTTTGGGAGGATTACATCACTCGATCGTTGGCTCGATAGAAGTTTTTAGTGGCATGGTTTCAAGTGACAATATCAATATCAGTGATTATTTAATGTTTCAATCCCTTGCAACAATAGGCAATATCATTGGGGGAGTAGTATTTGTTTCATTGTTTAAATACGGGCACTCAATCGCAGATTAATAATCTGGATATATAGTGTCTCAGATGTTGAATTCAAATTAGTTGACATTTCCCAAAATTATTCTTTTACATGGCAATATTAGGATCTCTTATCAAAGGAGCCATACATCTAGCAGGTACCTTGAGCCCCGGGACGGAACACGGACCGGAACAGCAACAAGACGAATTAACAAAATTACTTACGAAGGCTAGAGATACAGCTTTTGGTAAGGACCATCATTTTAGTGAAATCCTTAATTCGGAAGATATTCAATCAGCTTTTAGGGAGGCTGTTCCCATTTTTAACTATGAGAAAATATTCGAAGCCTATTGGCATCGATTGTTGAAATACGAACCTGATGTTACCTGGCCTGGAGAGATTAAATACTTCGCATTGAGTTCAGGAACAACGGGTAGTGAGAGTAAACGCATTCCCGTCTCGTCTGAGATGATTGATTCCATTCGCAATACGGGTATTCAACAATTACTCTCACTGTCAAATTTCGATGTACCCAGTGAAGTGTTTGAAAAAGAGGTATTGATGTTGGGCAGTAGTACAGACCTAATGGAGAAGGACCAACATCTCGAAGGCCAGATTAGTGGAATTGGAGCGAGTAATATCCCTTCTTGGTTTAGAGGAGTATATCGTCCTGGTACTGAAATCGCCGCTATTGATGATTGGGATGAAAGGATAGCAGCTATTGCCAAAGAGGCTCCTAATTGGGATGTGGGAGCACTTTCAGGCATACCTTCCTGGATACAACTCATGTTAGAGGAAATTATCAAATACCATAAATTAGAACATATACATGAGATCTGGCCTAATCTTACCTTGTATACTACTGGTGGAGTTGCCTTTGAACCATATCGTAAAAGTTTTGAACTATTGGTGGAAAAGCCTTTGATATATATGGATACCTATCTCGCATCAGAAGGCTTTTTTGCATACAATGCACGACCAGAAACGAAGGCTATGCAATTGGCGCTCGATAATGGAATTTATTATGAATTTGTCCCTTTTGACGAACAATATTTGGATGAAAATGGAGAAGTGGATGTTCACGCGCCGTCTTGTACCCTACAAGAAATAGAGGAAGATAAAGATTATATATTATTGATTTCTACCTGTGCAGGTACCTGGAGATATACGATTGGAGACACAATCAAATTTACGGATGTAGATAAATATGAAATTGTAATCACTGGTAGAACAAAGTTTTTTCTCAACGTCGTTGGTTCTCAACTTTCCGTAGATAAGCTGAATCAAGCGATTGAAGATATTGAGCACACCTTTGATATGCCTATCAAAGAATATTGTGTGGCTGCTGTAAAGAGAGAGGGCCAATGGACGCATCAATGGTACTTAGGGGTAGATGATCAACCAAAGAATAATAATGAGGAGATCGCGCATCACCTGGATCATTTCTTAAAGGACCTGAATAAAAATTATGAAGTGGCCAGAGGTAAAGCGTTGAAAGCCATTCATGTGAGTGTTATGCCTATGAAAGTATTTCACAAGTGGCATGAAAAAAGTGGAGGAAAAGGTGGCCAGAATAAAATGCCACGTGTGATGAAAACAGAATGGGTGGAAGAATGGGAAAACCATATCGATCAAGTGGTGAATGCGTAGGAATTTTATCCCATTGTATTTGTAAGAAAGATGATCAATAAGCATACGACACTAGCTATCAAGCCAATCATAAAACTATTATAGGAATAATGCAAGAGTTTGTATTTTCTATCTAATACTACCCCTAAATTATAGATGTCTGTTGTCATGCTATTATAAAGTGTATCTTGATTCTGTTTTAGTACGTTGATATACTTCTGAAATCCTTTTTTTCCAAGTCCAAGAAAATTGCCAAAATACAGGAAGCTCCTGCTATGAATATCCAGCGTATTTTCCTCGACCTCTTGGGAGGTAACTTTGGGTCTGGCCGATAATATTGCAAAAACAACTGAAGAAGTGGCTCCAATTAATAGTATGACCACAGGTAGTACAAATTGTAGATTTTGTTTGATGTAATTTTCAGAAATGGTAAATCCTGCCCCCGATAGTGTGATAATTACCGATAAAATAATCGTATTAAGACTGATCATCATATTAGCCTTACCATCTGCTATTGCGCTTAAGTTAATGTGGTTTCGATAATTTGCTCTGTATAAGGTTTCAATTCCTCTGCCATACTTTTTCCCTTCTTTTGCTTCCCTAAGTAATTCCTGTTGCTTACTAATATTCTTTATTTTTCGGTCTCCAAAAGATTTTCTTGCATATGCAGTATAAAAACGATGATTAATGAGTTGTGAGAGAGACTGTTCTTCCCATTCTA
>CAZZEC010000300.1:1435-3781 GCA_964652565.1 uncultured Bacteroidia bacterium | reverse complement strand
GAAGGTAAATTGGAAGGCAAACTAGAAGGTAAATTGGAAGGCAAGAAAGAAGAGCAGCTTACAATTGCCTTAAGTTTCCTTAAATCCAACCCCTTTATGAAAGGTCTTCTTACTTATCAAGACATTGCAGAAAACTGTAAACTTCCTGTAGAAACGATCCAGGCACTCCATAAATCCCTGATAAGGGAAGAAGGCCTATAAGTATAGTATACAGCATTAGATTTTAAAATTTACATCTGTAGGGAAGAAGTATTTCAGAAGGAAAACCCAAATTGCTTTGGGTTCACGATTTAAGACCAAATACTAATCTACTTTTCCTGTAATCAAGAATTTTCGCAATACATTTACCAACAGATGCCCTTCTCCTCCATTAGTGAATATGGCGTAGCCCATTTTTCCATCGTCAAATATTTCACATTCATAACGAAACTTCCCATTATTTCCTCCATGTTTAAAGATTTATATTGGTTTACATAGATGTCATGTGTATCCAATATTTTTCACTAATTTAAAGGATACTCAATTTACACCACCCGTTCATCTATTAACTATGAAGCTTTTACTTTCATTATTTCTACTAATATCATTTTCCCTTCAAGCACAAGATCAATACTATTTCCGAACAGATTTCACAAAGGAAGAATTCGCCAGTCGAAGGAATGCTTTATATGATACGATTGGTCCGAATATGGCCATTATCCAGGGAGCTGCTGATGTTGACGGCTTTAGTGTATTTCGTCAGAGCAATAGCTTCTACTACCTTTCGGGTTTTGAAGTACCTCATTCCTACTTGTTGTTGAATGGTCGTTTGAGAAGTGCTACCTTATACGTCCCACACAGAGACCCCGGTAGAGAGCGTAGTGAAGGGAAGACACTAGCTGCGGAAGATGCGGAACTCATCAAGGAACTTACAGGAATAGAGGAAGTAAAACCTATAGAGCAAATGGGAAAAGACTGGGTTTGGGGTGCTTTGGTTCGTCCTCCGCATCCCATAATGTATACACCTTTCAGCCCGGCAGAAACAGGGACTGATAGTCGCGATGAACTCCTAAGGTATCAAGCCAGTCTGGCAAAAGATCCCTGGGATGGAAGAATGTCTAAAGAAGGCCACTTTGTAAAATTACTGAGAGAAAGATACCCTCAATTTGAAATTAGAGACCTTTCTCCCATTCTGGATAAGATGCGTAATATCAAAAGTGAAGCTGAAATCGCTATGATTCGCAGAGCATCACAACTGTCGGGGCTCGGATTAATGGAAGCCATCAGAAGTACAGAACCCGGAGTGTACGAATATCAACTGGAAACCTGTGCACGTTATATCCACCAGATCAATGATGCCAGAAGAGATGGCTATACCGCCATTGTTGGCGGTGGTACCAATGCATGGATGGGACATTACTTCCGCAATAACGACCCGCTCAAGTCAGGAGACATGGTACTCATGGATTTTGCTCCAGAATATCATTACTACACCAGTGATGTTACGCGTATGTGGCCCGTAAATGGAACGTTTACTCCCGAACAACTGGAGCTGTACAATTTCGTCGTAGCGTATCGAACTGCATTAATGAAGCAGATTAAACCCGGTGTTACGGTCAAAGAAGTACTGGACCGTGCTGCCGAGGAAATGAGAGCATACATTGATAATAATACCTTTTCCAAAGCCTCTTACAAAGAAACCGTAGAGAATGCGCTGGTTTTTCCAGGACATATGCAGCATCCGGTAGGAATGGCAGTACATGATGTAGGAAATTACAGGGCAACGCCTTTGACTCCTGGAGAGGTATTCGCCGTAGATCCCATGATATGGGTGCCAGAGGAAAAGCTATATGTCCGAGTAGAAGACGTAGTAGTCGTGACAGAAACGGGAATGGAAAATTTTACGGATTTTGTACCTGTTGATCCAAAGGAAATTGAAGCCTTAATGAAAGAAGAAGGCATTTTATCTTTTCGTCCTCCTACTCCTGAACAAGCAGTTAATAACCAATGAGATATATTATTCTTGTTCTGTCCTTGATGTCCGTTCTCAGCCCTATATTGGCATTGGCACAACCCGTCAACGTATACGAACGACCGAGACAGTCTGAACCCAGCCACGATTTCGATGTACTGCACTATCGTATCGAGTTGACTTTCGAAGGAGAAAATCGTGCATTTGAAGGCGAAACGACGATCACACTGCGTACCTTATCAGGAGAATTTAACAGTATATCCCTTCATGCTGAAACCTATAAAGTAACTGAAGTAAGGTCCTCTGATCAACAAATCCTAGATTTTGATCAAAATGAAGGTATGCTGTATGTACAGCTTGCAGAAGCCCTGGAATACAATGATACTACTTCGATT
>CAZZEC010000300.1:0-1335 GCA_964652565.1 uncultured Bacteroidia bacterium | reverse complement strand
CCTGTAAATTATTGGGTGTATCCACAAGACAAAGATAAGGCGCTTCGGTCCTTTCATCGAACGCCTGAAGTATTGGCCTTTTTGGAGGAATATTATGGAGTAAAATATCCCTGGGACAAATATGATCAAATATGCGTTCCCGGAATAGGTGGGGGAGCAGAGGCTACTACGGCTACGCTCATAGGTGCTTCGACTCTTCACGATGAAAAAGCGGAAAAAGATTTTCCCAGTCATTGGTTGGTAGCCCATGAAGCTGCCCACCATTGGTGGGGGGATTTCATCAGTTATCGCGACTGGACGCAAACCTGGATGAGTGAGAGTTTTGCCACTTTTAGCGAGTATTTGTATTACGACCATCTATACGGACCTGAAGAAGGAGCCATGAATTTATACGATAAGCGGGCTGCCTATCTCAATGAAGTCAAAAACCGATACCAGCGTCCCATTGTATTTGGCCAGTGGAAATTTCCCAATCAGAACTTTGACAGGCATACCTATCAGAAAGGAGCGCGGGTATTACATATGTTAAGAGATTATCTTGGAGAACCTAGCTTTCGAAGAGTCTTGAAACATTTTCTAACTAAGCATGCCTATCAACCTGTAGATACGCATGATTTTATGAAAAGTATCTGGGAAGTTACAGGACAAAACCTGGATTGGTTCTTTGATCAATGGATATTTAGTGCAGGGCATCCTATCCTGGAAATTGAATACGAATGGAAAGATCAACAGGTAACGTTGAATATCAGGCAAGTTCAGGATACCAGTCAACATGTACCGATCTTCACTCTGCCGGTAAAAGTGGCAATTACGACAGAACAAGGCATACATATACATACCGTTTGGATCAATAAAGCCACTCAAAGCGTAAATCTAGCTTGCGATAGCAAACCGTTATTAGTGGATGTTGATCCCAATCAAGTACTACTAAAAGAATGGACCTTTGATAAAGAGGTGGAAGAGCTTCTTTATCAGGCATCACATGACGAAGTGATAGGACGAGCCTGGGCTGTCCAACAATTAGCAGCCCATTTGGAAAATCAGGAGGTTATCTCCTTCCTAACAAACAGTGTCAAAGAGGATTCCTTTTGGTTTGTACGCCAGGAAGCCTTACAGAGCCTGTCTCAATCCAGTGAGGATGTCAGTTCTATCCTTAAATATGCACTTCAGGACGAAAAATCCAATGTTAGAGTAAAAGCAATAGAATTATTAGGGAATTTGAAACGAGATGAATTTCACGACTTATTTAAACAAGTATATGAAACGGATGACAGTTACGTTGTTCAGGCACAAGCCATCCGAGCCATAGGACAATTATCAAAGCCCAGAGACAAG
>CAZZEC010000299.1:0-3825 GCA_964652565.1 uncultured Bacteroidia bacterium | reverse complement strand
ATTAATATATAAGTTACGAGATTGAAACACAACTATACATCTTGTTAGGTTTTCCTGTATGCTATGCTCAAATTCAATTAATATGACACAAAAACAATGGTCTTCAGATTTAGAATTATTTGAAATGATAAAACGCAACCTCTTCACAGCTGTTGTAGGTGATGTGTTGGATAAAGCAGGACTATATCATCAATTTCTCCCTCCTCACATTCGTTCTCTTAGAAAAGATATGGTGGTAATTGGACGTGCTATGCCCGTACTGGAAGCAGATGTATACATGGAGGTCTCTCTCTCTGGCTCTTCTACCATGCAAAAACCCTTTGGACTCATGCTGGAGGCGCTCGACGATCTCAAACATCATGAAGTATATATCTGTACAGGTGGATCTCCAAGATACGCATTATGGGGAGAGTTGATGAGTACACGTGCCATTAAACTCGGTGCTTCTGGCGCTGTATTAAACGGATATGTTCGCGATACAAGGGGGATATTTAACCTAAATTTTCCCACATTCGCTATGGGAAGTTATGCTCAAGATCAAGGGCCCAGAGGAAAAGTAATTGATTTTCGGGTACCTATAGAGATTGAACATGTCAAAATTATGCCAGGGGATATTATATTTGGTGATATGGATGGAGTGTTGGTGATACCACAGAGATATGAAGCTGAAATTATACAAGCAGCATTGGAAAAGGCAAGCGGAGAACAACTAGTAAAACAAGCGATTGAATCAGGTATGAGCGCTTGTGAGGCTTTTGAGACCTATGGTATTATGTAAAAGCATGAACAATCTATTACAATTTTAAACAAACAATACGATTGATGAAAGTAGACCTAAAAGGGAAAAATATTCTTGTTACAGGAGGAGGGGGATTTGGCGTGGGTTCCGGTATGTGCGATGCAATAGTAGAAGCAGGAGGCAATTTAATCGTTAATGATCTTTTTCTGGATACGGCACAGAAGGCAGCAGATAGATACGAAAATGCCATAGCTATTGAAGCTGATGTAAGCAATGAAGAGTCTGTCATCCAAATGTTTGAAGATCTCCGGTCCACTTGTGGCGTCATACATGGATTGATAAATAATGCGGGAATAGGTCTGGTTAAGCCTTCACATAAAGTTTCTAGCAGTGAATTTAATCAATTATATTCCATCGATGTTCAAGCAGTATGGATGGTTTCCAAAGCCTTTGTCAACCAATTGCTACCTTCAGGTGAAACGGGAAACATTGTAAATGTATCTTCTGTCAATGCGCATGCTACTACTATGGGATATGCTATTTATGCCAGTGCCAAAAGCGCAGTAGAAGGGCTGACGAAGGGTATGTCTCTTGATTTGGGTAAGTTCAATATCAGAGTAAATTGCGTAGCTCCTGGCTATGTACATTCCGAACAAGGGTTTGAGTTGATTGGCTCTTTCACTCCCAATCCTCAGGCCTGGGTAGAGGATCTTCGAGATCATTATCAGAGTTTGGAATATTTTGTAGATGCTATTGATTGTGGACGTACTGCAGCATTTCTTTTATCAGACTTAAGCAGGTCTATCACAGGACAAACTATCGTAGTAGATGCTGGGCTCACCAGTATGTTATTTAGTAAAGACTTTATGAACCTTGAAGACGAATAATACATGATGATCATACAATCAATTTCTATACATGAGGTAATTATTCCTGCTAAACCCGGTGTTATTGAGAGTAAGGGAATCAACAAACCTCTCCACAAACTACCAGTAGGCGCAACGAAAAGCTGGAGTGTTCAGTTTGACCAGCTTCCTAAACTCATCGTCAAAATGCAGATCAGCAATGGAGTAACGGGTTGGGGAGAGTTATACAGAGATCACAATTGGCAGATAGTTGATGAAATAGCTAATGGATTGATAGGGCAGTCTCTCAAAACTATTTGTCTTCAGGAGCTTCCCTTCACATTTTGTCGGGAATACGATGGGTTTGAATGTGCAATTTGGGATGCTTATGCCAAGTCTCATGATCTCCGTGTGGTAGATCTTTTGGGAGGAATGGTTAGGGAAAAAGTTCGCATTGGTGCCTGGTCGAGCCATCGGAGAAACGAAGACATTGCAGAATTAGCTGAAGGGTTTGCTTATCAAGGATTTGACTGTATAAAATTTAAGTCTGACCTGGAAGATGATGTGGTCTTTTGGTGTAGAGAAATCCAGCGAGTTGCTCCTGATATGCAGGTCATACTCGATCCTAATGAGAGATGGATGTATCCTGGTGAAGTGAGAAAACGCATTGATGGATTAGCTGAATTGGGCAATGTATTATGTCTGGAGGACCCCTTGCCACGTTGGATGTTACACGAATATGCAAATCTCAAACGATATGGCTCTGTGCCCATAACTTTGCATGTATCACTACCCTATATCTTACATGGCCAACGTATAGAAGATGCGATTAAAGCGATAAAAGCTGATGCTGTTGACGGCTTCAACTTCAATGGAGGACTAGCTAACTTTCAACGCCTGGATCACATTGCAACTGCTGCAGGTCTTCCATGTTGGCATGGCTCAGAGGTCGACCTCGGTATTTTGGAAGCTATGTATATTCATTCTTGTGCTGCAGCTAAGTCCTGCGTTTGGCCCAGCGATATTTTTGGTACATTAATACGTGAACACAATCTACTGACTGAGCCATTGCGAATTGAACCACCTTATGTATTTTTACCAGAGGGCCCTGGCCTGGGTATTACTCCAGATGAAAAAGCGATTCAACATTACCAAACCCAACAAAAAACCTATACATCATGAGTATTTATCAAAACCCCTTCCCCAATGATCCTGATCGAAAGGAAATCTGGGAAATGCTGGTAGAAAGAGACATCCAAGCCTTTGTGAAACAAGACTGGGACATGGTGAAAGATGACTTTATCGAGGAAGGATTCATGGGTATTGATGGGAGAAGCCTCAGCAATCCTGACTCGTGGAGAATGACTTTTCCCAATTTACATAGTTACCGCGACGAATGGCTCAAACAAGCCAAAGATTTTGCTGCAGTAGCTTGGGCAGGTGATCCAGAACCTAGCCTATATGATGCTACTACACTTAGAGATATTGAAATTGTAGCAGATGTAGCATTGGTCCATAAAAAATTCGATGGCGGCGTAGAGCAAGCTAATGGAGAAGTATCTATCCTCAATTGGCAAACGCTATATAGATGCAGAAAAGTGAATGGAAGATGGAAAATTGCAGGATTTGTAGGATACCTTCCCCATCCCATGGGGTTTGATAAGCCTGTCATGCGCGCCTCCAAAATGCAACCCGAAGGAGCAAATCAGCATATAACTGCGGGTCCTTATTCTCCGGTATTAAATGTTGCTCCCAGCCAATTGGTAGTGATATCTGGTCAAGCTTCTATCGACCAGAGTGGAGAGGTAATCGGAGACACAATAGAGGAACAGACACATTATACACTTAAAAATTGCCAGAAACAGTTGGAAACGGCAGGGTGTAGCTTGGCAGATGTATTCAAAGTAAACGTATACCTGAAAGACCTTGACCACTGGCCGAGAATGAATGAAGTGTATAAAACTTATTTCCCAGATCCCAAACCTGTAAGAACCGCTGTGGGGTCAGACTTGCTATTGACGCTACTAGTAGAAATAGAGATGTGGGCGGTGAAGCGATAAGGGTACTGCTGTCGACAGACAATAGTTAGACCACGGACACCTGATGTCGGACGAAAGTTGATTATAGTGGTAGAATATTCTTTGTCTACGTATTTGAGAACTACTCATGAAAGAAAGATCTTTGATTAACTGACTTCACATTGGAAAAAGTCATTGTTTTATCACTAATTTTTACCGTAAT
>CAZZEC010000298.1:0-3893 GCA_964652565.1 uncultured Bacteroidia bacterium | reverse complement strand
AAAACACTAACTGAAATAATTTATATTCATGAATCCTACACTAGTAAAACAAACTCAACACACAGAATCACCCTCAAAAGATATCCAAAGAATTACCGTTGCCATGGGAGACGGTATTGGACCTGAAATCATGGAAGCTACGCTTAGAATGTTAGAAGCTGCTAAGGTAAGGTTAGAAGTGGATTACATAGAATTAGGCGAAAAAGTTTATTTATCAGGCAACTCAGCAGGAATACTAACAGAGTCATGGGATAAGATTAGGAAAAACAAAGTGTTATTAAAAGCGCCTATAACAACACCTCAAGGTAAAGGGTATAAAAGTCTCAATGTGACGTTACGCAAATCCTTAGGTCTGTTTGCCAATGTACGCCCATGCCAGTCATTTCATCCATATATAGATACTCATCATCCCGGATTGGATATTGTAGTTATTAGAGAAAATGAAGAGGACCTATATGCAGGTATTGAACATCGTCAGACCACAGATGTAGTACAATGTCTCAAACTCATCACAAGACCAGGATGTGAAAGGATTGTTAGATATGCTTTTGAATATGCTCGTGCATACGGGCGCAAGAAAGTTACCTGCATGCTGAAGGATAACATCATGAAGCTGACGGATGGATTATTTCATAGAGTGTTTGACGAAATCGGAGAAGAATATAACGACATCGAGCAGGAAGTACAGATTATCGATATAGGTACTGCGAGAATTGCTGACCAGCCTGAACGATATGATGTAATCGTTACGACCAATTTATATGGTGATATACTTTCTGATGTAGTTGCCGAGATATCAGGCTCTGTAGGTATGGCAGGCTCTGCAAACATAGGTACAGCTTGTTCTATGTTTGAAGCAATTCATGGGTCTGCGCCTGATATCGCTGGCAAAAATATTGCCAATCCCTCTGGGCTGTTAAATGCGTCCATTATGATGCTCATGCATCTAGGGCAGTATGACAAGGCTTCTTTAATTCAAAATGCATGGTTATCTACGATTGAGGCAGGTATTCATACTGGTGATATATACCGTGAAGGACAGAGTAAGCACAAGGTAAATACTACAGAATTTGCACAAGCCGTCATAGATAGATTGGGAGAGACTCCTACACATTTTCCATCTGCAAGCATCTCTACCAACCTATCAACTATACAAATTCCTGAATACCATAGACCCAATCAGGAAAAAAGATTAGTAGGGGTAGACGTATTCATCGATTGGCAAGGAGACGATCCTCAAACTATAGGAGATCTTCTTCAGTCAGCAGGTGGAGATAGTATGCAACTTAAAATGATTACAAATAGAGGAGTAAAAGTATACCCACAAGGGTTTCCCGAGACCTTTTGTACCGACCACTGGAGATGTAGATTTATCTCTCCTCAAGCTAAAATTGTAGATGGAAAAGCCGATTATTTACCCGTAGACTATCAACAGGTACTTCTGTTACTTCGCTTACTCCACGAACATGGATTTGATGTCATAAAAACTGAAAATTTATACAGTTTCGAAGGTGTAAGACAGTTTTCACTTGGTCAAGGAGAATAATTTTGAGCAGATGGTAAAACTTTTAATAAAAAATACATAACTATTTATAGCAAAAGTAAAACTATTAATAATTATTTGCGTACTATTATATAAGTTCTCATAATGATTAAAGTTAATATTAGGCAAATAAATGCTTGATATTTGTAAAAGTAGGTCAATTGTTCGCAAAGGAACACGTTCTTTCTACCGCTTAGTAAGTAAGTAATTTGGGTTAGTGTAGTAAAAGACGCCTGGGTATCCTCAAAGGGGAATCCAGGCGCACTATTTTGTCATATCTACGGGGATACAAATATCCACCAGGTGTTTTCCTTCTGGATGTTGTTCGGGGTTATTCTTATAAGACTCATACATTGGTTCGTCTTTGATAGCGTATGCTTTTTCTTCCGCATATTCGTAGATAGATTCCCACGCTGTTTTATAGTCCTCTGTATCTAATTCATAAGATCCTACCAGAAATGTACCACTAGGTATTTCCATTAATTGTATTCCATTGTCTGGGGTTGTATCATTAGGTACACTTAATCCTACTCTGATTCTTTGTTCCTCCTTAGGGGTCGTATCAGGGTGATCATAGTATAATGTTATCATTTCCATGCCGGGTTGTGCGAGAAGTCCCTTAGGTGCGGCCCACTTCATCAATTGTGAGAATAAATTACCAAATAATTCAGGATTGTTTTGATAAGATCCGGTATGAGATAGATATGCGATTACTCTATCTGGGAGCTGTTGTATATCGATGTTTAACGTTTTAACAGACATTGTCAGAAAGTTTAGTTTATGCTATTCAAATAGAGATTACTAAACAATTGTGTAGATGATAAATGTTTATGTAAGAAACAACTTTTATATACCTCAATAGATAATTAATGATGTTTATAGTTTTTATACCTATTATTTTGACATTTATGATACAAGAGGAAAAATTATTGTACAGTTTTGATGATTCTACGCAGGTCGAAGAATGGAGAATAATTAATGATGGTGTGATGGGGGGAATCTCAGAAAGTGTGGTTAGTTGGAGTAACAATGGCTGGTTAATCTTTACAGGTAATGTATCCCTTGAGAACAATGGAGGATTTGCTTCTACCCGTACCCTACCAAGGAATTATCTTATTTCTGGATATGAAGGCATCGTAGTAAGGTTAAGGGGAGATGGGAAAACGTATCAATTTCGATTAAAAACGGATTCATCATTCGATGGGATTAATTATAAACAAGATTTTCATACTAATGACGGAGAATGGGAAGAAGTCAGATTTTCTTTCTCAGCATTCAAGCCTGTGTATAGAGGACGTATATTGTCTGATCGTTCTCCGTTGCTCCCGGAACAAATTAAACAATTGGGATTTCTGATTTCGAATAAGCAAGAAGGCGACTTTCGTATGGAAGTAGACTGGATCAAAGCCTATTGAGTTGATATTTTGGAGAGGTTAGTGGCACGATAACATTAGGTAATAATTTATATTCAAACTTCAGGGATGAAAAAGATCTAAATTTGTAAAAAATATGTCCATCCACTTAAATTCTATCTGCGGACTTAAACATTCACTACATATCGAGCGGGTAGATGAATACGTAGGTTATTCCCCATGCCTCCAGGTTGGTTAATTAAAGATAAGTTCCCATCATATCGAGATAGGATTTTTTGGCAAATTTTGAGATATAATTGAGAACGTGTGGAAGGAGACAAGTCATGGTTGAGAAAATCTAACTCATCCTTAGGGAGATTCATCCCATTATTTCTGAAAGAGATCTGATAATTTTTAATTCCTTTCGTTGACATTTCTTCCCTACTTTCAATGTGTAACACCAATTGGGAAGGGGACTTGAATATGATCGCATACTGTAAGAGATAATTTACGATGGCAAGCATATCTTGCTTATAAACCTTAATTTTGGGAAGTTGATGGAAATAAATCATTCTAAATTGACTTTGATCACCAAGAGAGAGTTGACCCTTTGCAACATTGATCAAATAGGGAATATCAAAAATTTCAGATGAATTTTCCTGAGTGATAATCTGTGAGTAGTCGGTAAAGCATTTAATGATTTCGTGAAAGAAGGGATACTCATGATCAGCTTTTGGCAGGGGATCATCAATTACTGTAGGTATTTGCAGCGCTTTAGGGGTAGCAAGAGCTTGGGGGACAACTTGATATTTTTGAGTAACATCATTTAGGGTAGTACTCATCCATTGAAATTCACTTTTTAAATTATTGATACGTTCTTCCTGTTTTTCGATAAAAGCGTTTTTGTAACGGTTGATTTGATTGATTCTTTGTTGTGTAAAAAGATGGTAATACGTAAAAGATAATCCAATGAGGATGATTACTATACTCAGAACAAA
>CAZZEC010000297.1:0-4007 GCA_964652565.1 uncultured Bacteroidia bacterium | reverse complement strand
AGTAACGCTTTTTCGCTCCATTCACCTAGCCCATTTGTACTCAATAAAGCGAGATCATACCCTAGATTGAGCGCTATTTGTGCTTCCTTTATAGCTTGTGATGTGTCGCCTGTTACTCCTGCGATTTTAATGATTTCTTCGGCTCTTTTTGATAATTCCACTTCTTCTGCCGCTAGGGCAAGTACGCTGTCAAATAGATTGTGCTCGGGAGCTCTTATAGCGAATTGGGTAGTATGTACCCCTACAGCCAGACCTCCAGCACCAGAAGCTAAATAGTATTTTGTCAGGAGTCTCTGATACTTTTCGTCCAGTTTACGGGAGGCATTAAGTGCTAACGGATGAGCGGGGATTACCTGACCTTCATTGAGTAAACTGAGTTTCTGTTGTGTGAGCATAACTGTTAAAAATTCCCGGTTCTTTCCTGAAAATGTGTGGGCTTTCCATAATCATCGTTTTCTGCCAGTATCCACTCACTCGTCCATTCAATGAGTTGCTTAAGAGAGACAGAAGGATATCCCATTAATTGATGGCATTCAGATGCATTATTCAACAAAGCAGTCTGCTGTGCTGCTCCTGAAAAGCGAACTTCTCTATTCAATCTTTTTCCAAACTCCTGCGCTATCCACTGAATAGATACCGTTTCTGGTCCCGTTACATTCAATTTTTTAGGAGGAGTCTCACAGTAAAGGAGAGATCTCAACGCAATTTCGTTAGCATCACCCTGCCAAATGACATTGGCATATCCCATATCCAGATTGATAGGCTGTTCCTGTAATACCGACTTTGCAATATCCAGTAAGACTCCGTAGCGAAGATCTATGGCATAGTTAAGACGATAGATGAGCATAGGGGTATTGTAAGACTTGGAGAAGTATTCAAATATGCGCTCTCTTCCCAGGCAAGATTGTGCATATTCACCTATGGGTCTAGTGGGCGTATCTTCATCAGCACCTCCCAGACTGACTGGGGTCAATGGATACACATTACCTGTTGAAAATACTACAATACGGGCATCCCGATATTTTTCAGCTATTCTTCCCGGAAGATAGGCATTCATCGCCCAGGTAAAGGACTGATTTCCCGAGGTGCCAAATTTGGTGCCCGCCAGATACAACACATTGGGAGCGGAAGGCAATGCCTGGAGTTGTGATTCATTCAGAAGATCTGCTGAAATTGTCTCTACATCATCTGCTTCCAGCTTTTCTTTAACTGCAGGGTTTGAAAATCTCGAAACACCAATAACACGATGAGGCTTACTCAATCTATCCATAGCCTTACGTGCCAGTACAGCCAGGCTGGGGCCCATTTTGCCACCCACTCCCAAAATAATTATATCTCCATCAATAGATTGAAAGTCTGTTAATAACCGTTCTGAAGGAGTAGTTAACGCTACTTCCAGTTCTTGTATATTCTGCATGTTAAATTCTTAACCTGATTCATGATGTAAGCCATTGATCAAACCATTCAAAAGCTTCTTCCTGCATGGCGATGTCAAATTTATGGAGTCCTGGATAAAAAGAACAGCGATAGTGATCATCTGCCTCCATTTTGTGATATATTTCGCTAAGGATACTGTCTGCACGCTTCATTTCAGGGAGCGTATATAGCTGATCTTCAGAATCGTTGAGAACTAAGGTAGGTAAAGGAGCCCTTAAGCCCAATATTTCCGGGAAATCCAGATACTTAGGTAATATAGGTACGTATACCATCCAGGTATGTGTGTAGGATTTGTTTAACATAAAATCTCGCCAGGTAGTCATAAACCCTACAGGTATGGCACATTTGATCCTGGGATCAGCTCCAGCCATGAACACGGTGCGCATTCCTCCTCCCGAGAGTCCTGCGCAGCCCAATTGGTCACTCTGTACATCTTCCCGCTGACTGAGAATATCTAAAGCGACTTTGTCTTCTGCAAGAAATACACCTGGCCAGGTAGTTCCTGCACAAAAGAGAGACTTTGAGAGTATATGCTCGTGGTTCCCTGCCCACTGATTATATTGTTGAATATTTTCCGGATCTTCAGGGTTTTCATCCGTAAGTCCTCGATGTATGATTTCGGGTACGTCGCTCAGCATGACTCTACGGCTGGCAAACGGAAATGCATCTGATACTAGTACAACATAACCTCTTTTTGCCAATTCATTGGCCCAGGCACGTCCCTCATAATAGTGCGATTGATGTTCTTCCATCAGGGGATGCATCTCATCAGATGTACGCGTAATTTTCCTCCTGCCAAAGTATTTATTACCCCCATGATCGTGAAAAGCCAGTACGCCAGGCAGGGGAGTGGTAGCATTTTGAGGTTTGAGTAAAATGGCCTGTGTGGGATTTCCATAAGGTAATTGCCAGGATAGTTCTTCAATGTGGAGGCCATCGTAGGTATACGTCTTATTGATGTTGACCGTAGGAGTAGTACGTATCTCTGGCATAGCCAGATACTCCCAAAATTTCTCCAGGGCAGTTTTCCGCCATGCTTCCACGGAATCCCATCTATCATTTCGATAGGAAAGTGAAGGTATCTCGGGTAATAAATTGGCTGCCCACGAGCCGTAATTGCCAATGATGCTTTGTTCTTCAGGTATATACATAGTAGTAGAAGGTAATTCATCAAATTGCTCGGGAAGGCCCCAAACAGTATGAGGAAAGAAAGGTAATGAACCTGCTGCAAGCCCCATTGCTTGCAGGAAGCTTCTTCGATTAGTCGTATGCGTATTCACGAGTAGTAATTTAAGCGTTCTATATAGAGTTGAATAAGGGGAAAATACATAAATATGTGAAAAAGGGGAAAGTTGGTGGATGAAAACTACTAATTTTGGCCCAATAGCTTTTAGCCGACAACAGATCACGTGGAAATTAGGTTAATTATATATAAGTATAGTTATCCAAGCCAGGAACATGTTAAAATCTTCATATATTTTTTTGAGTATATTGATGTGTAGTTTGTTACGCCTCACTCATGCTCAATCTTTCCATTATCTATATGGAGGAATTAATGTTACCCACTTAATAGCAGCTAGTAAAGTTCCAGAAGGTAATTCTACACAGGGTTTAATACACCTCAGCGGTAATTATGAACCAGGTACTGGGTGGATGGCGGGGTATGATCATCATTTTTCATTAGGGGAAATATTCATGGTTAGTGTGGGAGGGAATTTTTCTACGCTCAAAGCACGTATGGATTATTCAACACAACCCTACGGAGCTGGATGTAGGGGTTGTAACCAGTTTGATCAACAGGATCGGATTGGACTCTTTGCAGAATATAAACTATGGACTGTTAGCCTACCCATTACCTTTGCATTACCTGTTAATATGAAGCGTACCACATTTTTCAAATTTGGAGGAGATATGACCTGGATAGTAAATGATAAGAGCACGTGGCAATTCAGGGAGGTAAATAGACAATTTGATCTGGTTAATGGGACCTGGTTTAGCCGGATTACTTCTGCTACAGACCAAAACGGCAGCCTGGAAGCAATTAATTTTCAGAAAGGGCTATCATTAGCTGTGTTTCAACAAATAGATATTAGTAGCCAAAAATTGGGTATAGAAGGTGGAGGGCGATTAGGTATAGATCGCCTGGACGATCAGCCTGCGTTAAACCAGATAAGCTTTTTTCTAAAAGTGGGGTATGTGTTATTTCAAAACTCCCATTAGAGTCATGTTTATCCATGTGTTCTATCCGGTTGAGTCCATCCCCCAATTGTTAAAAAGTCACACCTATTTATGTCCAATTTCTTATCATTCTTATGTAATAAAACGAGAGGCTGTATCAAAAGTCAATCATTACGATATATCGTTAAAAATATTCTAAATATCGTATTGAAAATAGAGAATAAGTTATTAGTTTTTAAAAATTGGCGAAGCATTTTTAAAAACAATAAAAACACGATAAGGGGAAGTCGACTTTTGAGACTTCCCCTCGTATTGATAATTATTTGGTACTTATCCTTTAGTACCCATCATTCTGTATAAGGCTGGGATTTGAGTCTATTTCGGTTTGTGGT
>CAZZEC010000296.1:0-4097 GCA_964652565.1 uncultured Bacteroidia bacterium | reverse complement strand
CCCTGGGATATGACTATAGTGCGTACGCACCAAATTTCACGAATAATTCATTATCAATTGGTTAAGATTAAAGTGTTTAATTATTGGATAAATGTAAGCTTATGATTAGTAGCTGTTAATGATTTTATTGCGTTTGCCCTGGATATGACGAAGCAATCAAAAACCGATTGATGTAAATAGTTATCTAACGTTAACCTGTCATAGGAAAGACTTAATTTCTTCCCAATTTTCTAAAACATCAATTTTTGGCATCCTCACAATCCAAATAGATTTGTTGTTTTCATATGGCATGCAATACTCACAGGTATGTATAGTAGCTAATTCAACTTCTTCAAACAATTCTTCTAATCGTTCTCTCTCATCACCTATGACGATCAACACATCGTGATTGCAGTTGCCGGGTCCCCACAAAAAATAACTATTATGTCCAGAAATGGCGTCTGGTAGGTCATACTTTTGTTGATAATAATCCATCGCACCTGCTTGTCCATAATTTTGACTAAATACACAAGTCGATGCTTGTTCTTCCGGGGGTAATTCCTGATATACTTTTTCTACATCTCTGGCTAATTCTTCCCACCCAAATCGGTCAGCAAAATGTTGTGGAAGAACTCCTAATTCACTTCGCTCAGCATTTTCAGGTTCAATTCCTATGGCATCTGAATAATGTATATATGTCTCAATAGGCAATACTGGTACTGCAAGTGGAGCAAATAGCAATCCTATACATGCAGTAAGTAATAAGAGGCCTCTTACCCATTTCCCTTTTTTAGAGGCTGTCCATTCACCCCAAAGTACGGCGCCTACCGCAAAAAGATAGGTATAGACAGCTCCTAGATAGTATGGTTTAGCGTTTGTAAGGAGCATTACTACTAAAATCACGACAAAAGCCCACCCCAAAGGTCTATAGGGTTTTAACCGGGAATGAATGAGTAACCCTATCAAGCCAGGAATCCATAAGATTAAATTTTGAAACCCTGACAACAAAAATTGTTCTAATATAAAAGTCATTGGAGGGATATCTGCATTTTTGTATAGTGTTGCGTTGCGCATGAACTCCAATGTAGGCCAATCATGAGCGATCTGCCAGAATATGTGTGGAAGAAAAATCACAACAGCGATAAGACCCCCGAGCCAAATCCAGGGCTGACGAAAATGATGCCACTGACGACTAATTAACAGACCCAGTACCAATCCAAAGCCCCAAAAGAGCACGCTGATTTTATTCATTAACCCTATTCCAGCTATTATCCCAAACAGCAACCACAACTTTTGATCATTCTCCTTAAATATCCTAATCAACACCCATGCTAAGCCAGACCAGCACAATACGTCATATGCATTCATGGAAAGAAAGCTAAAAAGAGAGAGGTAAATGGGAGCCAAAAAGGTGGCGATTTGAGCAAGGAATTGAGAGAATAGTGAACGGTTCCATTCCCTGACCATCATTCCCGCGATCCAGATATTGATCCCTCCTGCAAGCGCAGGCAATACTCGGAAAGCCAAAACAGAGTCTCCCAGAACCTGACGCGACAAATAAGTTAGCCATGCTACCAAGGGAGGGTGATCAACATATCCCCAGGCCAGATGGTCTGAGCATGCCAGATAATACAGCTCGTCCCTAAAAATGCCGTAATTGCCTGAAATGGATAAAAAGAATATCACACTGGTTGCAGGTATAACCCAAATCGAAAGTTGTGATTGATATTTGTGTACATTATCCATTGTGTAGCATATTTAATACAGATAAAAGAGCAAATTATTTCGCCATAGTTGTAAAATACAGTATGTTGAAGAAAAAAATATGAAAAGATGGGCTTCGATACTCTTCTGGTCTGTAATTTCTGCAGCATTTATAGGACCAGGGACAGTGACTACTGCAGCCAGTGCAGGGGCTAGCTCTCAATATCAGTTGGTCTGGGCATTGATTTTTTCTATTATAGCGTGTTGGGTGTTGCAAGATGCCGCTGCAAGATTACCTTTGGTTCAGGGAAAAAATTTGGGGGAAACCATTGCAGATCGTTGTAGATCATATCCCTGGGTAGGACATCTGGTTGTATTGGCTATCGTATCGGGAGGAGTTGCATATCAGGCGGGGAATATTTTGGGTGGGGTGAGAGGGGCAGCATTGCTGTTGGACCTGAATCCCAACTGGCTTACTATTTTTATAGGAATAGCAGCCACTGGAATATTGTGGTTGGGAAATGAACGGCTAATTGCTCAATCAATGGGATTAGTTGTAGCCATTATGGGAGTAGCATTTCTTTGGATAGCCTTGAGTGGAGAAATAGATAGTACCGATTTGATAACAGGCAGTGTTATCCCTTCCATCCCACCAAATTCGGAGTTACTCGTATTGGGATTAATTGGAACTACCATTGTTCCCTACAATTTATTTTTAGCATCGGGTATCAGGCATGATCAAGATAAGAAAACCCTTCGATGGGGACTTGGTATGGCTATATTGATTGGGGGGCTAATTTCCCTGGCGATACTGTTAGTGGGAACTCATATTCAAGGAGAATTTTCGTTTGAGGCTTTAGCTGAGCAGATGCAAAATGAGTTAGGGGTATGGGGGAGAACGTTATTTGGTTTGGGTTTATTCGCAGCAGGATTTAGTTCATCTATTACGGCCCCGCTTGCCGCTGCTATCACCGCACGAAGTATTTGGGGTTATCATAGACAGCAGTGGCATTCCCAATCCAGAAATTTTAGGCTGGTATGGGGGATTGTGATGCTTACGGGGCTTATTTTTGGTTTGTCAGGAATTAAGCCCATTCCAGCAATTATACTCGCACAAGCCCTAAATGGATTACTTCTTCCTTTTGTTGCTATATTACTCTTTCTCGTCATTAATCAAAAAAACAAGGAGAACAGGCCCGGGAATACTCTTTTACATAATGTGTTGATGCTGATTGTTATTGGCATTACGATAATACTAGGCTATATAAGCCTTTCTAAAGCATTGACCAGTGTCCTCTGATAGAATCACGTGTCCGCATTGACATTTATTCCTCTCTACGATAAAAAATATAATCTGTCTGGGGGGGAGCAATACCCAATTCTCTTAATCTCGCCGCGATTTGTGCTCTGTGATGAGTAGAATGATTGACTATATGGGTAAATATATCTAATAATGTATTTTCAAAGCTACTGCCTTTAGTATTTCGATATGAGATTAACTCGTCAAATACCTCCTCTCTGGCATATTCCAACCATGTGATGATATCTCGATTCACCTGCACCAACATTCTTTCCGCTACTTCTAATTCATGAAGATCATGGGGAGTAACCCTGGGGATTCGATTTTGGCTTCTATCCCACCAGATTTGTTCAGTATTGACTAGATGGTTCATCCAATGGAGAATTTTTTCATCTGATACTTCATGCTCAGATAATGTATTGATAATTTTTGAGTTGGCCCAGAAGTCGTACTTGAATAGGTTTAGTAAATGTGCTTTCATTAGGTTTTTATTTAGCATGTTACACAATTACGCGCTTTACAGCAAATGTAATATACTTCTTTATATGTATGATATTTGAATATGTCCCATCACTTACTACTTAGCGAACAGTAACATATTGATTACATCATTGTTAAAGAATTATGTACTTTTTAATGATTAGCTACTTTGACAAAAGGGTATTATGAGATTAGAAGAAGAAATCCATCAGAAAAAGTTTAGAAATGACCGACAGAAAGCTATGGTAAATCTTCTGTTTACATATAATTGGCTCACACGTAGAATCAAAGAATATCTAGCGGAATATGATATTAGCCTACCTCAATACAATGTGATGCGAATCATTCACGGAGCTCACCCACAACCGTTAACTACATCGGTTATCGCTACAAGAATGCTGGATAAGGCTTCTGATGCTTCAAGAATTGTAGAAAGGTTGTACAAAAAGGGGTGGGTAGAAAAAAAAATTTGTCAATCTGATAAGAGATTGGTAGATGTCATACTTACTGAAAAAGGGCTAAAATTAATGCAGCAGATGAATGATACCAATGATAATTTAGATCAAATTATGGATAACCTCTCAGAACGTGATACCCAGATCATGAATGATTTACTAGATAAAATGAGGGGTTA
>CAZZEC010000295.1:0-4102 GCA_964652565.1 uncultured Bacteroidia bacterium | reverse complement strand
AATGACGAATCTGCATCTAAGGAAGAGCTCACACACAATTTTGAAGCTATTACTCACAAGCTTATTGCTAAATCACAAAAATTTGACAAACCCCTTATTTTCACTGAAATCGGTTTCCGTAGTATTGAAGCTCCATGGCAACAACCTCACGATTATCCCAATGGAAAAGCATCCAATGATTTACATCAGGCCATTTGCTATGAAGTAGTTGCGGATGTATTAAAAGACCAGGATTGGTGTAAAGGAATATTTTGGTGGAAATGGTCAAGTTATCTGGAGCATACTGAAGAAAATCCTAAAGAATATTCGCCCTATGGAAAGCCAGCTGCACAAATCATCAAAAAATGGTTTATAGAAGGATCCTAGCACAAATATTTTCTTACCATAATCTTGGTTTTTATACAGCAGGAGACTCAGTTTTGGATTTTTTGGTTAGTTTTGCAGTATGAGAATACATTTTATTGCCCTTGGTGGCAGTATCATGCATAGTCTGGCAATAGCATTAAAGATGTCCGGACACGTGATTACAGGCTCTGATGATAATATCTATGATCCCGCCAAGTCTCGTTTGTTGAAGCATCATTTACTCCCAGAACGTATGGGATGGGATCCTTCCAGGATAGATGGTTCTTTAGATGCTGTGATTCTGGGGATGCATGCTTTTGAAGATAATCCTGAATTGCTACGTGCAAGAGAACTTCAAATACCTATTTACTCTTTTCCTGAGTTTATCTATCAACAGAGCAAACATAAGCACCGCGTTGTGATTACAGGCAGTTATGGAAAAACTACTGTTACATCCATGATTATGCATGTATTACAACAAGCTGGAAAATCCTTTGATTATCTGGTAGGTGCCCAGGTGCCAGGATTTGAAAATCCAGTTAGGATATCTGAAACAGCACCACTCATCATCGTAGAAGGGGATGAATATTTATCCTCTAAACTGGATCCGAGGCCTAAATTTCTTTTGTATCAGGCCCATATGGTGGTAATTAATGGGATATCCTGGGATCATATCAATGTTTTTCCTTCTGAAGATACGTATGTAGATCAATTTGCGCAACTTCTGAAATCTCTGGAAAAGGCCGCAGATGTTATATACAACAAAGAAGATAAGCGATTAGTGAATCTCATTGAGCGTTTCACCAATGAAAGTCATTATTTACACCCTTTTAAAACTCCAGGATCGAGCATAAAGCAAGGTAAATGGGAAATAAAACTAGCAGGAGAAAAACAGGAATTGATGGTTATTGGTAAACACAATATGGCAAATGTTGCAGCAGCTTGGAAGGCATGTGAATTGTTGAGTATTGAATTACCAGATTTTCTCAAATACATCAGTACCTTCCAAGGAGCAGCCATCAGGATGGAGAAAATATATGAAGACGATCAATGCATAATAATTCGAGATTATGCTCATGCACCAGAAAAAGTAAAAGCAACTGTGGATGCTGTTAAGGCAACCTACAAAGATCGGCAAGTAATAGCATGTGTTGAACTTCATACTTTTAGCAGTCTCAACCGAGCGTATTTACCTTTGTATAAGGGATCTGTTGATGCATCTGATCATGCATTGGTTTTTATTCATCCCGACCAATACAAACGACGAAGGATAGAGCCTTTGAGTGAATCGGAAATCAGAAAAGCCTTCGGAAACCCCTCGCTTTTCTTTACACAATCGATTCAGGATTTCGTTGCTCATATCAAATCTTCTGTTACAGGTAAATATGTTATTTTATTGATGTCTTCTGGAAACTTTGGCGGATTGCATGTTCAAGCATTGACACAAGAACTGACTGCAGGATAAACATTAATTCTGGAAAAGGGTTTTTTTAATATGCAATCCAGTAATAATATCGATAGAACCTCTTTTGCTGCGAAGACAGGGATGTGGTTGTTAATGATTACCATTATCCTACTTTTTACCGCTTTTACTTTTGGGTTTTTTAGTACCGTACGTCAAGATACATACATCCATCTGCCTAATGCATTTTATTTCAGTACTATTATCTTAGCTATCAGCAGTATTGTTCTTCACAAAGCAAAAGATATTATTACCTATAACAGAAGCCCTCGCGTTATATTATATACTGTAATATTAGGTCTCTTTTTTCTTTGTATACAGGGATGGGGCTGGTATGAACTCTATACACAGAGTATTACTTCTCAAAATTCTCATCCCCAGGGCTTTAATTACTTATACCTACTGAGCGGAATGCACGCAATACATATTGTTGCAGGTATTTTATTTCTTACTTACGTGATTATTGCCTATCCCAAGAAAGGAAGGAAATATCTAGAATTTGCCATTTATTTCTGGCATTTTTTAGGACTATTATGGGTATACCTGTTGGTGGTATTATTGATTAACTTATAGCGCATCTCCTTCTAGGTATGCGATATAGTGAATGTATATACGAAATGTATACATTTGTTATAACTCCTCACCTTATCACATCTTATATCGAGTATATTTGTACGATTAAACCACGAGAGTTATGATTCGTAATTTCATCCTTATTATTTCCTTCGCATATACATTCATTTTACCTGCACAATCTGTCATAGATATACACTTCGATGAGGTAAGGAAGCTTTACTCTGGTCAACGAGCATGGGAAACCACGGCATATGTAGAACAATTTTTTAGATTACCTGGAAATAATGGATTTGATTCGAGCATTTATCATGTTCAAAAAATCCTCGAATTGGCCGGTTTCAAATCCGAGGCAGAATATCCTGAAAGTCGAATGACTTACAGGATAGAACGTATTCCAATGGATTTCAACGCCTGGGAACCTGTTGAAGGATCTTTACAGATTGTGGGAGAGGAGCAACCACTGCTGGAATTGTCTACAAATCGAAACATGATTTGTATCAATAGCAATTCCACTCCATCGCGAGGAGTGCGAGCGGAACTTGTGTACATAGGTTTAGACACGGACTGGGAAAAAATAGATCTAGAAGGTAAAATAGTTATGGCAGATGACATTGTGGGATCCCTGTTTTATTCAGCTGTTCTGCAAGAAAAAGCACTAGGAGTACTCGCTTACAGTATACCCACCTACAACCAACCACAAAAGCATGTACATTCCATCCCATTCAGATCCGTACCACAGATCAAGAACAATCCAGGTTGGGCGATTAATTTATCATACCATGCCAGAGAACAACTACTCAAAGCCCTTGACAGTGGTAAAGTAGAGCTGGACGTAAACGTACAAACTCATAGCTTTCCCTCGACAGAATTGGCCCTGGTAGCCAATATCAAAGGGAGTATAAAGCCAGAGGAAAGATTCGTATTCAGTGCACATGTACAAGAGCCGGGAGCTAATGATAATGCTTCTGGAGTGGGATGTCTTGCAGAAATGGCGCGTATTATGGTTCATATGGTAAACGAAGGAACTACAGATCCCAAAAGATCCATAACGTTTCTTTGGGGAGATGAAATAAAAATGACACGAAGGTATATACAGCAAGATGAGAAGAGAAAAGAGGGGATTTTATGGGGAATGAGTTTGGATATGGTAGGGGAGGATACCGATAAGACAGGAGGAGTTTTTTTAATAGAAAAAATGCCTGACCCTTCAGCTATTTGGACCAGAGGAGATGACAAGCATACAGAGTGGGGAGCTACAGAAATCTCCAAGTCAGAATTGATACCCCACTATTTCAATGATTTTATTCAATATGTGTGTGAGAAACAGGGGGATTTCGCCAACTGGAAAGTGAGTAGCAATCCATACGAAGGAGGTAGTGATCATCAACCCTTCCTGGATGCAGAAATCCCGGGTATCCTTTTATGGCATTTTACAGATGTATTTTACCACACGGATGCGGATAGAATTGATAAGGTTTCTAAAGAAACACTCAAAAATGTGGGAATAAGTGCTAGCGTATCTGCATTAAGTATGTGTTCGGGTGATGAACTTTTGCCAGATATCGTACTCCAACTGACAAGAGATGTTGCCCTTGAGCGTCTAAAAAAAGAATTCGAAATTTCTTTTCTTTTGCTAAGTGAAAACCCCAATGCAGATCTAGCAGAACAATTGGATATCATCACAACCTGGTCAAATTGGTATAACAAATCTCTGGCTAC
>CAZZEC010000294.1:0-4180 GCA_964652565.1 uncultured Bacteroidia bacterium | reverse complement strand
TATATCAGCAATATTTATTTACAATTACAATTTATTCCTCCCTCATCACTGTCACTCGTATTGCCTTTAACCCCTCTACCCCCTGCATTTTTTCTAACTCAAGGTCTTCTACATCAGGATGGATATATTCATTTCGAATCAAGTGGTCCAGATACTCCTGATATTCTTGACGATCTTTTTCCTGAAGCCATACAATGGCAATTTTTCCGGGTTGGGTAAGACGTTCTTGGGTTCCTTTGATATAGGCTTTATCAATACGCTTCTTTAGGATTTCATATCGTACATTATAAGCACCGTCTACATCAAACTTCTTTTCATCCATTTGGAAACGAATACTCAAAGAGCTATTGTAGACAAATACTAGCTGAGCAGTAGTTAGTAACAATGGGAAGTTTATCACTTCTTTCTCCACTAAACGTGTAATCTTACACATCATGATCAATTGCCACAGTCGAAAATCCCGTAAATAGAAAGGATGAAATGTACCTTCTTCCAAAATGGATTGCCCCAGATAGATGTTATATTCTACTCCATCGGTCTGGAATTTCTCAAAATAGTGAGGAAGTATCTGTTGCATCTTTTCCTCCTCTTCAAGCAGAAAATTGCTGATGGTCTGATTGATAAGTGCTACGCTGTCTTCATATGCTTTTCGCTTTCGATAGACGATACCCAATTCTGTATCCATATAATCGAAATAATCGTCCAGCATTTGTTGAGGTAGTTGGGGAAATCGCTCACGCAATTCCGTAAGAAGCGGATGAATTTCTACGGTTAACAATTCCACAATGATGGATTCATCACTTGAAACAAAGGATTTCTTTAATCTCTCAAGGTGAGCACTCACCTTTTCGTCATATACGTCTAATAGATGAAAATGCAGCTCCTTTCTACACGCAACAAGTAGTCGATGTAATCTTTGCAGGTTATCTGTCAGATCGGAACGAATAGATTCATTTCTATGTCTGGAAGAACCCACAATATCTGCTTGTCCATATAAAGGATACACGTTTTTGAAAACGATCTGATCGGGACTACTTTGTTTTAGTTGAATGACTCGCTCCCAGAAATATTTACTGGCTACATGTCTGAATTTCCATTCCACACTGGGGTGGATAGATGTAAACTCCTGTTGAATGGTGAGATTGATGGAGTTGTTCATTTCCTGTATGAACTTGTTGGTACCCATTTCCATCAGAGATATAAACTCTTCCAACTGAACTAATGTCAGGTGATTGAACTGATAGGGTTCAGGAGAGGCCAGCTCAAAGATACTGATAATTTTACCTTCAATATCCTTCAAAGGAGCTAAGAGTAAACTTCTAATACCCTGATCTCTTATTCCCCTTTCCAGATCTGTAAGATCCTTCCGCATCTGAAGGTCATCTACAACATATGGTTTATTGCTTTTCATTACCTTTGCATAGGCACTGGTAGGTGTATCTAATGCACATTGTACCATGTCTTCATCGTGCGTTCGCAACAAACACCAGGTGAGGCTTTCAATCCATGGACCGTAGGTTGTTTGTAATATTCCTAACTTGACTTCAGGTTGATTCAAAAAAGACTTTGCCAATATTTCCAGGTAATTGAGATCATTTTCGTGATTACTCTTTCCTCCTTCATTGGCAGCCATTACCTTCAGGGTTGACAGAATTTCTTCCTTGGTAACATCCGAAATAAATCCAATGATCAGCCCTTCGAACACAAAATTTTCAGGTGGAATATATTTCATCCACAAATCGCCATCAGATAAATTATTGAGTAACTCATGGATCTGTTTGTCGCTTAATTTTTTTAAGGGTTTAACGGCTTTTACTTCCAAATAATCCACATTGATATTGAATCTATAATGCTTTTCTATCTTCGTGGTCCGGTCTCTGATCGTCATCCCCTGGTTTGAAATAAAATCCAGGTTCTGGTCATAAAAAGTATTCAACACAAAGATCCCAGCCAACAAAATATTTTGTAGATTATTGGTCATATAGTTGTTGGCATTCAGTTTGATCTCCCAGGTATCATCTGCTATCAGTCCTTGAAAAGAATCCGTCTGATACCTGAAACTGAGATTTTCAAAGGGTCCTTTGATAAATCCCATTTGATCTTTGAAGAAGAAGGACTGAAAAATGAATATTAACAAAGACCTGTTATCCTGATCAGCGAGTAACTCCTTCCAATCCGTATCACTTTCCTGTAGGAGTAATTCCAATTTTTCCAGACGCGAAACAATCGAAGACAGCAAATTAATTTGCAAGGCTTGCTGATTGTCCTGCAATTCTTCGATCAATTTGGCAAAGCTAAATTGGGCATGATAAGGTGTAGGAATACAATCCTTCATGCGCTCCATGAATTCCTCAATAGCAATGAACTCGCCATCTATGGGCCTAATTAGCGTATCGGTGAGTGGATGTTCCATGATGTACACATTTTGACCTGTTATACCTAAAAGATATGCATTTTGTTCCAAAGTAAAATTTATATTTTACACTCATCAACCGACTTTGCATTACACAAAAATGTCAATTGATACTAATCAAACTAATATCATCCTATTTATAAGGAGTAGATCTATACTTCATTTTTCATTTAACTATCTATGATAAAAAATGGAGAAAGCCCAAAAATTAGACTTCCTCCATATTATAATATTCACCTAACAATGATACAATCATAGGTGTTACAAAAACCAAAACCGCCACAACTGGGTTTCCACTTCTTCACCATCAATATTAAGGAGTACATCTGCATCACATTCCCCTACTCCATAGTCTATGGAAAAGAAATTGTCAATCGAAGTCGATCCAATATCACTGTAGTTGATTTCGAGATCTCCTTGAGTGAAAAAGGGAAGACCTTGTTCAGCACATTCCGACTTGAACTCTATGGGAGTGGAAATATTAAAATTGTATGCATACTCAGATCCCTCAACAGTCGATATATAAGAACCTTCCCCTGTAATCTCAAATACATCATCTGTAGCAATAAGAGAGGTGTTCCCACCTTCTATCCACGCAAACTGTTTGTCAAAATCAAGGGAAATAAAATCTCCATTATTATACTGTGCAAACCCATTGGAAAGTTCTCCCCGTAGAGAGGCTCTACCTTTTTCATCTACTATCAAAGAACCTGTCAATTTCCCATTGAGTAAGGTATCATTAATGACAAAATTGTCAAGTTCCAGGCTTATGGCTCCGAACTGGCGTTCAGCTCCTTCAAGTGTTAATAAAACTTTACCACTGATGAAGTCTCCGTCCTCGGTTTCGCAACCCTGACCAAAATCAAATCCTAATGAAGTTATATGCAATTCTCCTTCTTTCTTATAGGAAAATAAGAACTCTGCACAATCTGTAGCTCTCGCATTTAATTCCTCAGCTTCAGGATTGATCACCATTTGGCTTAATCCAATAAAGGTTTGGCTAAATGCTTGATCAGCTGCGAGAAACTGCGATATTGAAGCTTCATTTGGAACTGCGCTATCTACGGGATTAGGTGTTTCACCATCGTCTTTGCAAGATGAACATACACTTGCTACTGCAATCAAACAGAAAAAGATTTTTAAATTTCTCATAATGTGAATTTTATTTAACCATTAAATTTACTTTAAAATAATCTTTTCAAACATTACATTCCTTTACAAAAATGCTGCTAGGTTAATCAATGTGTCAGATTATTGAACAAACGACATCATTTTGATTACAAACTGAGCACAAGCGTATGCATTAAGGCATACAATCTGCGTTGATTATTGTACACGATAGTAGCATTATGCGTAACATTCTCAATCAAGTATTATATTCTCATGCGTATAAATTGTTTTTGCATTTGGGTGGGTGGTTGATCTTCGCTCAATTGAGTTACAACTATTACCAAAATTGGCTCGCTCAACGCGATCTGGTAGTAGCTGATAACTCTTTATTCACTTATACATTTCTACAAATTTTTTTTACAGCACTTCCCGTATATATCAGTTTTTTCTGGCTTTTCCCGAGATATTACCTCACAAATAGATATCCAGCGTATTTCTCATTATTTATCCTGGCCTTGTGTGTATCTAGTATTGGAAAAGTGGAGACAGATGCATCTCTGATCCCTATTACTCCTGAGTGGTTGCGGAGTATTGGGCACTACATTGTTATACAGCAGTATACACTGATCATATGGATCATGGTCAGTTGGTCGCAAT
>CAZZEC010000293.1:0-4180 GCA_964652565.1 uncultured Bacteroidia bacterium | reverse complement strand
GATCAATTCCTTATATTTGTAAATATGTTGAACACAAAGGAAATACTGCAATCCAATAATCTTCGCCATACTGCAAGTAGGGCTGCTATTCTTTCCATCTTTTCAGATAGAGACGAGGCACTTTCTGAACCGGATATAGAAGATGCATTGACCATTCCCTGTGATAGAGTGACTATTTATCGCACATTGACTACATTCCTTGAGAAAGGAATCATTCACAAAGTGCTTGATGACAAAGGGGTTATGAAATACGCAATGTGTCCTGAAAAATGTCACCAAGGACATCATCAACACGACCATGTACACTTTAAGTGTTCGGTATGTGATCAGACATTTTGTGTGGAAGGGGTAAGTATTCCCCCCTTTTCTCTACCTGCAGGTTTTGTTATGGATGAGGTGAATATATTGATGCAGGGAATCTGCGAAAAATGTAATCAATCCTAGCGAACGAGATGACAGATTACGGACGACAATATCACAATGTAGCAATATCACAATGCCGCAATATCACAATGAAACAACACTTACAATACAGCAATACTACCATTCCAAAATTTCTCCATTTCCTTTTATCCCAGTGATCTGATCCTATAATCTTTACTGTCCCACAATATATCAATACAACAACCTCACCATATCACCATTTCGCAATGACACAATGATCCCAACACAACAATTTAACTACTCCTCAGTTTAACAGTTCTCCAATGATATTCTACTTTTGCCTTTATGAATACAAATACTCAGCTTGAGAAGCTCATTTCCCTGCTTGAAATTGAAAAGAAAGAAGATCTCAGACAATATCGTGAGATGGTATTGAGAAGGACACTGAAGGAAAGAGTTGAACGAGGAATCAGTTGGTATCCGGTATCGCTCAAGGGAGTATATATAGGTACTGGTGAAAAGTTTGTATTAGAACTAGAAAGAGGAGGGGATGGAAAGACTTCAAATGCACTGCAAGTGGGGAGTACCGTGAGAATATTTGGAATGAATGCTGATCAAGAAGTTGGGCGAAATTCAGGGGTGATTTCCTGGATCAAACGCAATCAAATGATGATTGTTTTGAGTTCAGAAGTTTATCCTGAATGGTTGAGTAGGGCAAAAATTGGAGTAGATTTGGACTTTGATGATACAACTTATCGGGAAATGGACAAAGCTTTGCATCAAGTGATGGAGGCAGGTAAACAAGAACGCATTTCTGAACTGAAAGACATCATCATCGGTAACAAAAAGCCTTCATTTCATACATGGCATGTCCATTATCACAATACTGAACTCAACCCTTCTCAAAATCGTGCAGTCCAGCGTGCGTTAGAAGCGCTGGATGTAGCTGTGATACACGGTCCTCCTGGAACAGGTAAAACAACGACCCTCGTTCAGACTATTAAGGAAACACTAAGTCGTGAACATCAGGTGCTGGTATGCGCACCAAGTAATACAGCTGTAGATTTACTTACATTGAAATGTGAAGAACAAGGGCTATCGGTCGTTCGCTTAGGGAATCCCGCAAGAATTGATGAAAGGCTTCATCAGTTAACGATGGACGGAGCAATCAGTGGTCATGATGATTATAAGTTGCTTAAAAAGTATCGCAAGGATGCAGATGATGCACGAAAACGGGCAAACAAATTCAAACGGAAATTTGGTGCTCGTGAGCGCCACTTTCGCAACCAAATGATGCGAGAAGCTCGGGAACTTACCCAGATGGCTCATAAACTAGAAGATTATATTATACATCAGATTCTTACACAAAATCAAGTCATTGCCTGTACATTAGTAGGAGCTAGTAGCTCTCTGCTGGGGAACAAACGATTTCATTCAGTATTTATCGATGAAGCGGCACAGGCGTTAACGCCTGCCTGCTGGATCCCAATACTTAGATCAGGTAGAGTCATCTTTGCAGGAGATCATTTTCAACTTCCTCCAACCGTAAAGTCCCCTGAAGCCAGTAAAGAAGGACTTTCAGTAACTCTGCTAGAACAAGTGATGAAAGCAAAACCCGATGCATCTGTCATGCTGGAGCAGCAATACCGAATGCATGAGCAAATTATGCGTTTTTCGGGAAAATGGTTTTATAAAGATAAGTTGACTGCAGATCTTTCTGTTAGATACAGAACGTTAGGAGAGGGTTTTGAACCCTTAGAATTTGTAGATACTGCTGGTTTGGGTTACGAAGAGGAGAAAGATCCTGATACGTTAAGTACGTATAACTCTGAAGAGGCACTACTGCTATTAAAGCACTTAGCCTTATTATTAAATTCCCTTGAAAGTCAGGGTGCAAATATCTTTGATCAGGGATTAAAAATTGGGATCATTGCACCATATAAAGCACAAGTGAGGATTTTAAGAGATACATTAAGAGATAGCCCCATGCTGAGTTCTTATCAGGAATATATTTCGATCAATACGGTGGATGGATTTCAGGGACAGGAATGCGATATTATCTATATTAGTCTTACTCGTTCCAATGCTCAAGGTGAAATAGGATTCTTGGGAGACGTTAGAAGAATGAACGTAGCATTGACGCGTGCAAAAATGAAATTAGTTGTCGTTGGGGACAGTGCAACGCTTGGGAGACACCCTTTTTACGAAGCATTTATTGAATATGTAGAGGAGGTTGATGCGTATCATACAGCCTGGGAATGGGCAAGTGTGTAAGTTGGACAAGGAAAAAGGATCAAATCATAAAACGCCAATAAATTTGATATATTTCCATATGAGGTCTTATATGTAAGAATATGACTATATATTGTGATTTCATATAGATCTTTTGTTTCCTAATATATCTACTGAGTACTGAGGCTCATCATATAATTTTACCTACAAGATCGCCTTCAGTTATTTTTATCATTCAATTTTTCCCTGATAGGAATTTATTCGAATAATATCAGGTATTATTTTGTGTGTTATATAATTGATTACCAGTATGTTACTTGTAATATTTCAAGAAGTATATTGTAATTTATTTAATATAAAATTTTATTTTTTAAGATCATTTTGTGATATTGAAGCATTCATTTAAGCATCCCCTATCATAGATGAACTTCCACTAACATGTGTGAAGTACAGGCATTGTACCATTAATCATTATCTATCTATGAAACCCATGCTTCTAAATGAAACTGGCTATATGAGAATAGCCATAGTTATTCTATTGTGTTCATTAACTCTTTTAATCAAAGCTCAATCTTTATGTGGGGACGAATATCATGCGCTCATGGACTTGTATCATGCTACCAACGGGCCTCAATGGACCGATGATACCAACTGGGGGGTAGGATGCCCATGCGAGAATAATTGGTTTGGAGTGAATTGTGTTGATGGAAAAGTTGTTACGCTATATCTATATGAAAATGGATTAAAGGGAGTGTTGCCCCCAGGACTGTATCGATTAACGCATCTGAATTTTGCGGATTTAAGACAAAATAAGATTTATAAGCTATCTCCCGATTTATCATTACTACCCAGCACTCCCAAGCTATTATTACAGGATAATCACATTGATTGTTTTCCTGAAGGACTGAAGCAAGGTTGTGAACATATAGTGATTGCAACATCAGGTAATCCAGCTAAATGGTCATCTTTTTGTCGAGATGGCATGTATACATGCGAAGAGATAGGCATTCCCATCCTAAAAGAACAGTGTAACATATTGAGTAACGGCAGCTTTGAGAAAGATGTTTCAGGATGGAATAATAGCAATCATTGGTTTGGTGTTGTTGTTGAAAAGGAATTGAGAGAAAATAGATTGTATATTACTCTAAAGGGAGTAAAACATAATAGTGCTGCTTGGCATGGTTCTGTATGGACAAACGCACCGATAATAAAAGATCAGGAATATAGGCTACGTTTTGTAGCTCGTTCGAAATATAGTAAAAATATAACTGTTGAAGTAGGAGATCCCAGAGGCGCTGCACACAAGTTTTCTGTAACGCTCAATCAGCAATGGCAGGAATATACTTTTCAGTTTATATCTAAAGAGACTAGAGATAATGCGCTATTGTTGTTCAGACTAGCCACTGACAATACCTCTGTTGAATTAAGTCAAATAGTATTTGAACCAGTAACCTGCGAAGATCTGGAAAAAGATATTGAAGCTCCGATCGTACCAGAAAATTTGGTTGCTAGTGACATTAAGCCTAGAAACTTTTACTTGAGTTGGGATGAATCTTTTGATAAT
>CAZZEC010000292.1:0-4181 GCA_964652565.1 uncultured Bacteroidia bacterium | reverse complement strand
GAGAAATTAGTTCGGAAATAAATCTGATAGAAACCAATGAGCTTTGCATATCATTGAATCCCCTACTTACTGATCTTGCCATTAATCAAAATTTTGAAGTAGGGGTAGCTTATAAATTTATACTGGAGGTTAGCAATGGATTAGGAGAGGCAAAATTGTTTACGCGATATTCAAATCAGAACGTTCCATTGGAAAAATATGCGGGAGGACTCAGAGTAAAGGAAATTCGAAGCAAGATTTCTGAAAGTGAAAGTGGATATGCGAGGGTAAAAAAATATAGTTATACAGATTCAAGTAATACTCAATCAAGCGGAAAACTTTTTTTCACTCCTGATTATGGGTATAGATTAGAGGTATATGGTGGAGGCGTTACTGTTGTAAATGCATATTTTCAAGAACAGAGTATTGTACCTTTGGGTACATTTGATGGTAGACATATTGGATACAGTCGGGTAATAGAAAGTGAAACTGGCAATGGGCAGATTGAATATTTGTTTAATATAGAAGATCCAGTTACAGTAGGGGTATTCTTTCCTAATCCTCCTCAATTGGCAACCATTAAAAATGGCTCTTTATATCGACAAAATACCTATACAGAAAATAGCAATACATACATTCAAAGTTCGCGTAAGGATTTCGATATAACTTACAAAAGTATCCCCGGAGCGATATTTAAAATGAAGCTATTTCCGAATACCTGTAGCAATCCCATGTTACCTCCCAATTTTTACCAAATTCAAACTTATACACCACGCACTTCTGCACTATATTTACAAGCAGATACTGTTTTACTGGATCAAGTTGTTACCTCCCAATTGTATTCCTATTCGCCTGATACTACGCACTTTTTTCCAGTAAGGATTACTACTACCAATTCGGATAACCGCATTCAAGAACAACGCTTCAAGTACCCTCTGGATTATAATCCTATCTTGCCCATTGATCCCAACTCTACTACTACTGTCCAATCCCTTATCAACAAGTATATGATTGGAACTCCCATTGAAACTCAAACATGGGAAGGAACTTTACAGTCGATGAAGTTAATCCACGGCCAAATTACCCTGTATAAGAACTTTGGATCGGGCAATGATACGGTTCTAAAACCCTTTGAAATTCATTTATTGTCGACGGATTCCCCCTTGGGATCTGATGCCATTGACAATGATCTGGTAAATGGAAAGTATAAGTATGTATTACCTGGCGACATTTCTGAGAGATACAAAGACAGAGCACATTTCGAGTATGAATCCACCTATGGCAACCTCATCGAGCAATCCCTTACCGATGGTACTCCAGTTACTTATCTGTGGGGATATCAAGGGAATCGACCCATTGCGCAATTTGTAGGGGCTACCAAAGCATTAGTAGATGAAGCATTAACTGCAAGTAACATATCGCGAGATGAACTGAACACCTTTACCAACTCAGCTATCATGGATATTGAGTTGCAAGAAATTAGAGCTTACTTGAGTGATATGTCAAAAACAAATGGTATGAGAGTGCTTATCACCACCTACCTATATAATGATCGACTACAGGTAGTTTCAGTAAAAGGTCCAGACGGTGTCCAAACTTCTTATGATTATGACGAGTTAGGGCGATTAATTGAAACCCGGGATAACGAACATCAACTTTTACAACGCATAGAGTACAATTATCAGAAGTAACTCGACTGCTAGAGATCGCTGACTAGTAGCTTTTTTTATTGATAAGCCATGTGCGCTTTGGCATCACGAAGATAGGTATCAATGATATTAAAAAGAACTGTCTGGGTATCGGGATCAAGCTGTTGAATATCTTGAATACGCTGGAGTTTTTTTGTCGAAAGAAGCGTTTTGTCCTTCCCCTACCAGGTGGTCTAGACTTACTTCAAGAGCATCACACATTTTTTCGCTATCTCTATTAAAGCTACTAAGCCTCACCGTGTAGCCTACTGCTGTCTGGAAGAATGCTACCTGAGGGAATTGCAGTACGGAGCGGGACATCGATATATCAGTTTAACCGAGCGCTATGGCATGCTGGGGATCCAAGACCTGAAAGCAGAATTAGATAAATATCATCCCCTGGGATAACTATCTATATATCTTTATTCATCACAAATACGTAACTTTATGAAAACAAATCTCATGGCCAAACCAGAAGCAAAGACCAAGAAAAAAGTAAAGCAGCTTCCTTACGAAGAGTTCCTTGATATACTCAATGAGCTAGAAGGGGTTACTCTCCTGATTGGCCAAGATGGTAAGCCCAGGGCGATACAAATCGAGCTGTTGGAGAAGTATGCAGACTTCTTTGAGGATTTTTTTGATGTGGCGATTTCCAGAGAAAGGCTAAAGGATACCAGCGGAGCTATTACCTTAGCGGAACTTAAAAGAGAACTCCGGGCAGAAGGAAAGCTCTAGGCGTATGTATCAAGTCATCGTCTTACCTAAAGCCAAAAAGGCTCTCAAAAAGTTGAAAAAGCCCATATCCAGTCGCATCGTGGCCACCTTCGATAAGCTTGAGAATGATCCCAGGCCATCGGGATGTCTAAAACTAACGGGGGAAGATAACCTATGGCGAATCCGTGTGGGGGATTACCGAATTATCTACAGCATTGAAGATAATATACGTATCGTATCCATCACAGAGATAGATCACAGAAAAAATATTTACCAAAAGAAATAGTTATCCCCTGCGGCGCTTAACACCTTTGCTCGATGAACCGCTCGAGGTTAAGCTGTATAGCCATTCAATCGCTACCCCAAGTTCTGTCGCCTAGCACAGGGAAAAACATAGCTCATGGAATCGAAGCGTATCTACTTTTTTCTTTCAATTGAATCCGATCAAGTGAAAGAGAAAATGGATAAGTCCCCCTAAGTCATTCTTTGATAGTACACGATCCCAGTCAGAGCAAATTACTACCCTTTTGGCTTGCGACTCGGTGGCCTCTCCTATAGCTCTGGAGTGGAAAATAGGTACCGATATAATGGGAAGGAATACCACCAAGAACTGGGGTTAGGGCTTTATGATTACTGCTTTAGGTGGTATGATCCGGCAATAGCGAGATTTGTGTCCGGAGACCCTCTAGCAGAAGATTTCTATTACCTTACTACCTACCAGTATGCGAGTAATACGCCTATACAGGCTATTGATTTAGATGGGTTGGAAGCTCTTGTTGTAACTGGAAATCCTGATGCTTTGGAAAAATTTAAAGATCTTTCAAATAGGTCTGGAGGAGGTTTTATAAATACCCAAATTGATTCTAATTCTGGTTTAGTATCTATTTCTAATACTTCAAAGTCAGGAGTCCCATCTGATAGGGAACAAACATTTATTGATGAAATGAAGAGTATTACTATAGAAGGTTCAGAAGAGTTTGAAGTAGTAATAGTTGGAAGTAATGAAGAGGTAACAATAGGTAACTTCGACAAGGAGGCTGTGGATATTGATGATGTAGCGCAATTCGGAGACGATGAGTTTTTCTCCGCAGCAGGTACATTAGCCCATGAATTAGTCGAGCAAAAATCTAAACAGGTAGATGGAAATACATTATTCGAAGATGCACATGCTGATGGAATCGTTGCTGAAAATAGAGTTAATGGATCTGAAAGAAGAAGAAACCCCTTACCATCTACCAAGTTAGAGGGCTTGGGACTACCAGGAATTCCTCTTAATGGAAATCTAGACATTCAATACTCTAAGATAGTAAAGGGAGAGGCTTTCCCCAAAAAACAAAACGTAAGAGTATTAATATCAAATTCTAATGTGGAAAAAGTACAAAAAATTAAATGAAATGAGGTTATGTAACCTATATATAGCGTTACTAGTCTTTTTAGGAGTTTATTCTTGCAACCCCAAAGTGTTCGATAAAAACCTTAAAGCTAAAGCATATGATCAACATACAAGATTAGATTCTCAGTTTGTATATTATTTTAACATTCTAGATTCCATAGCCTCTATTGGTTTTATAGATAGCACACTAAGGGCAACAGAAGCTATTTCATTCATGGAATTTCAAACAAGGATTGAAGGAGAAGCAGATGGTACATTTTTCGGCAAATTATATTTTACTCAAGAAGACCTTGATAAATGGAAGAAATGGTATGCTGAATATTTAGAGGAAAAGTAATTTTAAGGTGTCACACTTTGAGGTATACAAACTCTTATATTAAAAAGCAAGCCTCACTCCGGTGGGGCTT
>CAZZEC010000291.1:0-4227 GCA_964652565.1 uncultured Bacteroidia bacterium | reverse complement strand
GGTAGCGATTTTCGGTGCCGGACTGATAGGAGAGCCCACCGATTCGCAAGCCAAACGGGTAGTAGTGATCCGTTTGCAATACTTCATTGGTATCAATCACCCCATTGTAATCGATATCCGAGAAACTCACCCGAACATTACCTAAATGATCTGTGAGATTAAACTCATAGCGGAAGATGCCGCTTAGGTTGAGTGCCCGACCCTCTTCATGCGCCAGGTGCAACAACTCATCATCCTTGTAAAAGAACCCACCCACATAGTCGTGTGTGGCGGCACTATCGCCGGAATATACTTGCACTAATTTAGTCCCATCTGCCGAATAAATCCAGGAAATTTTCTTTCCCCCACCCAAATCGGCTGCTATGGGTTTGTTGAGGTGATTATAAATGTAATTGATCCCTTTGTTCGGATCGTAGGCGACATTTCCACTCACATCATACCCAAGGGTATCGTTATTGTTTAGCGTATGAAATTGATCCACCTCATCAATCATTGTAGCTATGGCGTTTTCCTGTATGGACCGAAGACGATTACCAGCATACGTGTAGCTCAAATTATCCATCACCCCAAAGTCATTCACTCCAGGTCCTGTTTTACCGTTGCGTTGTAGGGTTTCGATATTCCCATTTAAATCATATGTAATCCCTGACACATGAAAGTTTTCACTTCCTGTACCTGAGTAGGTCGCGCTGAGCAGGCGATTCATCTGATCATAGGTAAACTCATAGCCTCTTAAGGCATCTGCCTGGGTATCTCCTCGATTCGTCTGCCAGGTTAAGGAACTGATATTGCCATTATACAGGGCATTACTCCCTGCATTGTACTGCAATTGCATGCCAAAGAGATCATCTACGGTATCATTGGCACTCCTTCCTACTCCATTCACAGCATCGGTTTGATTGATATGGGTCATCCAACCTCGAATGTTGTATTGATAATCGATGGACTGTAGAACCGTATCACAGGTATTACCCCCCAGATCTTTTTCTACCAACTGTCCGATCTCATCATAGCTATGTTCTGCCAGGATGACCGCAGACTGATCATTGATCGCTTGTGCTATACGTAACAATCTAGCTCTGTGATCATAGACATAGGCTTTATGAACCTTTACTTCATCCAGTGTACCTTCTTGATGAATTTGGACACTCTCGAGAAGCTCTCCAGCAAAAGTGTAGCGGTTGGCTACTCGCTCTCTGCTACCTAGATGATTATCCGCGATCGTCTGAATCTCTCGCCCATATTTGTCATAATAGGTTACGGTAAGTAATTCATTGTTCTGAATCAGTGAATCTACCGGATCTAGTACAAATACTTTCACTCCGGTTACCCTCCCTTGATCACTGTTGGCTCTTGTATACGCTACGGGATCTCCTGAAGGGCTGGTCAAGAACCCAAAAGTACCTTCGAGTTGGAATTCATAGGGGGAACTGGGGCTGAGAAAATCATAATTATCATAATAGGTGATCGAATGTACCCCATTCTCATCAATGGCTGGGGCCAGATCATTCGTGTAATCTGTTACACTTGACATGAGCGTTTCATAGGGTTGGGCATTTGCATCCACCGACGCTTGTAAGGTTGAACGATCTTGTGTTGTATTAGCAAACCCCGTTTTTACGGGACGCCCCAGATAATCATATTTTGTAACCAACCATCTGTTAGCTGCTCTGAGATTCCCATCCTGGGTAGCTACGACTCGATCCAGCTTGTCGTAGACCATGGTTACAGAGTCTGCCCCAGGAACTTTCTTGTTGATTACTCGCTGACGATCATCGTATCTATACTGGAAGCAAAATTGTTCTTTAACTGGGCCTGTCAGACCCGCATTTTTGGCAGTTTTCCATCCTTCTGGTTGAATCACATAACGTACATTCCCAAAGGCATCATAGACAAAGTAGGTCGTAGCAAAATCATTGCTATTCCAGGGAGCAGCTACAGCAGATCCTGATACCTGTACACTCTTGTAGATCGTACGACCCAGCTTATCCGTCGCGGTTTCTGTCAAGGCCCCATGTTCATCCGTTGTTCGCGTAATCGATAGTTCATTCGCAGCATAGTAGCTGGCACTATGTGAAAAATCTTCTGGATCAAACCCCGGTACGGCACCACTATTGGACAGATATTCATAAATCATCGTGTGCTCATTTCCCGATTGGGTTCCGACAGAACCGCTCTCTGGCTGCCAGGCAGCACCTGGAGCCCCCTGTTCGACCACTCGATTGAGGGGGGAAGCTTCGAATTGAGTAACAGATTTTGGAAACGTACGATCCCCACTCATACTGCCCAGATTCGAATAAAAGTTTTCTTGCTCAGATATTGCATCACTTTTGTATTCTCCTGGAAGAGGAGGTAATTCATCGACATAGGGCAGGTAGGCGATGGGTTGTCTACCCAATGAATCGTATTCCATAGGGGTAACTATATCTACGCCAATGGGCGAAGCTTGCCCTTCCACATGTTGAATGGGTCTACCTAACCCATCAACATACACCAAAGTTTGCCATTTGTCTTCTTCATTGACTCCATCTCCCCCCGGTTCGCGATAAACAGTGGTTCGAATATAATTGCGTTCTGTAGTTGGGAAAATGGGTTCAATGGAGGAAGCTATGTTGGGAGCGCAAGCAATAAGTTCTTGTAAGCTCACTTCGGGGAGGATGGGAAGCGTAGTACTTAGCGGAGTACTGGGTAGAGAGATATTTCCTGTCGAATCAAAAGCGGCTACGGTAAGATCATATCCTGTACCTGGAATGAGACCCGATAATAAGATGCTGGTACTGGGAGACCAGATGGTATCTACAAATACTTGGTCCTGATATACCAGATACCCTCTTACGCTATCATCATCAGTAGATGCATCCCAGGATAGAATGAGAGAAGAATCGGCCAGATGGATATTGCTGATGGCCAGATTGGTGGGTACTGTGGGAGGTGTGGTATCTGTAGGGGCATCAATACATCCTGCAATTGCAAAGCGGAAATCATCAAACCAGACGGTCTGCGCATCATCTGCCAGTAGGATCAGTAACACATCACTGGCGTCACTATCTACCGTAGGATCAAAGGTCATGGTATAGGTCTGCCAGGTAGGAGTAATGAAGTAATCTACTTTTTTGTGAATGAAGGTATTTCCCGGCTCTGTGTGCTTCAGTTCTACCGGAACTTTCTTCGTACCTGTAGCCGATCGTGCCCTGAAAGACAATTCATAACTGGAATCAGCTTCAAATACAATAGGATGATTCATACTCGCATGCCAACTGGCTGTAGGACTCCCTCCAATCACCGTTTTGAGGTTAGCGGTATCTACCGACAGCGTGAGGGTGGTTCCACTTCCACTGTAGGCATAGGTATCCCAGGTACTGATATCCTCGGATTCAAAGGTTCCATTTACAAGGGTATTACACGACTGGCCTGGAGTGGCTGAAGGTGTGATAATTACCAATGAATCGCTGAATGCAGACACATTCCCACTGGGATCGTAGGCAGAAACCTGATATTCATAGGAAGTAAGGGGAGACAGTCCTGTAATTTGGATAGATGTATCCGGTGATGCAATCGAATCAATTAATATGTCATCTTGATAAATATAATATCCTGCTACCTGGTCATCATCGGTAGATGCTTCCCAGGAAAGGGTAAAGCTAATGGCACTGAGATTACTGGCAGACAGGTTTTGAGGGATACTGGGAGGATTCTCATCCGGTGCTCCATTGACACAGCCCGATTCTTCAAATACGAGATCATCCAACCATACAGTCTGTGTGTCATCTGCCAATAGAAACAACAAGACATCTGTGGCATCACTATTGATGGTGGGGGTATAACTCATCGTATAAGTCTGCCAGGTGGCATCGATCTGATAGTTGATATTTTTGTGAATGGTACCACTTCCGTTATTTTTTACTTCTACGACCAATAGTTTATTCCCCGTCGATCGGGCCTGAAAAGAGATATCATAGCTTTTGCCTACCTCAAAAGAAATGGATTGACTCATATTGGCATGCCAGGTTGCCGTGGGACTTCCGGTAAGTTCTGCCTTCATCGTAGCATTTTCCACAGATATACTCAGTGTAGTATTGGTTACACTATAAGCATAGGTATCCCAAGCGCTCAGATCGGTACGTTCAAAGTTGCCATTCACGATGAAGTTACAGGGTTGACCAGGAGTAGGGGTAGGAAGGGTAAGGGTTACCGAACTACTGAGTGAAGATACATTCCCCACGGCAT
>CAZZEC010000290.1:0-4370 GCA_964652565.1 uncultured Bacteroidia bacterium | reverse complement strand
CGGGTATTGGTTTCTTCCGGGTCCCCAAATAGCGCAGGAGAGCCATCGCGGATCACACGACTAAATGTCTTTCCGTCCTCACTTTCTGCCAGACAGATCCTATTCCAATCTCCATAAAACATGAGATATTTTCCTTCATGCTGTATGACATAAGGAGCCTGCATTCCTCCAGCTTCTTCACCCAGTGTAGTATCAGCCCGCATGGCAATCCCTTTTGGAGTCCAGTGTGTATCAGTAAGGTTTGCCCCTTCCCATCTATGAAATAATCGGGTCTTTCCTACTTCCTGTGTTTTACGTATACAAGACCATACCTGCCAGGTTCCATCAGCCGCTTGCCAAATCCCAAAATCCACTGGTTGTTGTTCTGGACTTGTTAATGTGTCAAGGTCAGGATTATCGGCAATCTGCCACCATTCTCCTTCTATTATGGGGACTAATTTTTGAGAAGAAGTGGTATCTGACTTGCAAGAAAGTCCAATGAAAAGGATTGTGATATAGTAAAATAGCTTTTGAATCATGAATATTTATTTAGGATGAATATACTAAACTACAGATGCATATGGGAATTTTTTAATCAAAGTAATTACAAATATGCGTACTAACATTGGTTTAAGCTGTGTATAGTATAGTTCTTAAGATAAAAAACATGGGAGTAAATTTGGTACTATCCCACAAAAAAGTAATTTCAAGATATAACCTCTTGATTACCGTATCCTGCTACTATGGACATACATATTTCTGAAAATCCTGAAGAATTAGGAAGCTCAGCGGCTAAGAAAGCCGCTCAATTGATTACCCAAACCCTGGAATCCAAAGATCGAGCACATATTATCCTGGCTACAGGTACCAGCCAGTTTGAGATGCTGAATAACCTGGTGAAAGAAGATATCGATTGGACAAAAGTGATCATGTTTCACCTGGATGAATATATCGGTATCGATGATACGCATCCTGCCAGCTTTAGAAAATATCTTAATGAGCGGTTTATCAATCTTGTAGAAGGACCAGGAGAGTATTATTTAATCGATGGCAACGTGGAATATCCACAGGCAGAATGCAATCGTTTGGGAGAGATTATTCTACGACATCCCATTGATGTGGCTATGATAGGTATAGGGGAAAATGGACATCTGGCATTTAATGACCCTCCTGCTGATTTTGAGACAAGAGAACCCTATATTGTTGTGGAACTGGATGAAGCTTGCAGAAATCAACAACTGGGAGAAGGTTGGTTCCCGGACCTGGAATCGGTACCTGAACGAGCCATTAGCATGAGTATTCATCATATCTTACAAAGCGACCATTTAATAGTATCTGTTCCTGATCGGCGTAAAAATCAAGCTGTTACTTGCGCTGTCAAAGGGCCCATCACCCCTGACTGCCCCGCTTCTAAGTTACAGGAACACGATCACTGCTACCTCTTTTTGGACACCGATTCAGCATCTGGTTTATGAACATATTAGATATTATTGTAGTCGTTACATATTTTATAGGAATAACGGCTTTTGGCCTTTGGATTGCCCGTCGTACTCGGACAAGTGAAGGGTATTTTCTCGGGGGAAGGAAACTCAAATGGTGGACGATGATGGGACAAGCATTTGGCGCAGGAACACATGCAGAAATGCCTGTAGCACAGACAGGTGCCAGTTTTGCAGGAGGATTTGCCACCATTTGGTATCAGTGGAAAAATATGTTGATCACCCCTTTCTATTGGTTAATGGCTCCCTGGTATCGCAGAAGTGAAAGGACCACCATCGCGGAAATGGTGTCGGATCGATATGGGAGAGGAATGGGTTTGTTCTATACGATATTTGCGATCCTTTTCTTCGTTTTTGTAACAGGGGTGATGCTTCAAGGAGCGGCAAAAGTAATCTCTGTGGCAAGTGGAGGCGCTATATCGTCCAATTTCGTAGTTATTGGAATGACGGTTGCCTTTATGCTGTATAGCTTTTTTGGGGGACTGACCGCAGCAGCACATACAGAATTTATACAGGCAATATTGATTATTGTACTTTCTTTCATGCTCATACCGCTGGGACTCAAAGAAATAGGAGGCTTTGATACCATGAGGGCCTCTCTCCCTAATGACTTTTTTGTGTTGTATAGTGAAAAAAGTGGATTGGGGGCATTTACCATTGCCATGCTGGCATTGAATGGAGTCGTAGGCATCACTGCTCAACCGCATATGATGTCTATGTTTGCTACGGGTGATACAGAACGCGCAGGTAGAGTGGGACAGACTTATGGCAATTTCGTCAAAAGACTGGTTACGATTGGCTGGGCGCTTACCGGACTGGTCGTGGCAACATTGGTTATTCAACAGGGCGTAGAGCTACCCGATCCCGAACATGCCTTTGGGTATGCATCCAGGGTATTACTGGCTCCAGGACTTACGGGACTGATGATTGCTTGTATCCTTGCTGCCAATATGTCTTCCTGTTCCAATTACATGGTAAATATGGGGGCATTGTTTACAAGAGATATTTTTGTTCCATACATAAATCCCAATGCAGGAGATAAAGAATGTCTCAGGGTGGGAAGAATATCGGGTCTGGTATTGACACTTGCAGCAGTATTATTTGCCTTGATTGTACGTAATGTATTATCTGCCTTTTTGTTTGTAGAAACGATTGCTGCATTCATGGGTATCATGGTATTTGGGGGGATTATGTGGAAAAGGGCTAATCGCTATGGCGCATTTGCGGCAGTGTTGGTGGCATACATATCTTATTATTCCATAAATTATGCAGATACAGATACCTTTCAGTTGATATATTCCTGGAAGCCGGCACCTTTTGGATGGGCTATGCTCTCGGGATTTATTACATTGATCGTAGTGAGTATTCTTACACCTAAAGAAAACACTGATAAAATTGATGCATATTTTCATCGCTTGAAGCATCTGTCTCATTCCGACCGCAAAGAAGGGGTTTCTTCCTTAGCCACAGATCACGGACAAGGTATCATTCTCTCTGACTTACCAGGATGGCTACGAGCAGAAAGATGGCGCAACTTTGGACATAAATATAAAGAAGACTGGCTGGGGTTTTTACTGGCGTGGGGATTTGTAGCAATACTGATGGGAATTGCCTGGATCGTACTTCAATTATAATCAGTTGTTATTTACTTACTAATGCATTCAATATGGCTTCTCCTCAAATTTTGATCAAACAGGCATTTGTCGTACTACCAGACAAAGTGAGTCAGGCTGATATTCTGATTGCAGATGGCAAAATAGCAGAAGTCGCTGATTTCATCACTGAAACAGAGCATGACACGGTGATAGAAGCAAAGGGAAAATATGTGCTCCCGGGTTTCATAGACATCCACAACCACGGGGCAAAGGGATTTGATATGTCTTTGGGTTCTTATCAAGCTGAGGAAGATGTGTTTATAAGAGATGAAGAACATTTCGAGGAGGGATTGACTCAAGCGCTTACCTACTACTTGAATCACGGTGTGACACGCGTTTATCCGACTTCGTTAGCTGCGTCTATCGAACACCTATCCTGGAGCTTTCAGGCGTTGGATAATTATGTGATGAATTCGGGTCATCCACTACGGAAATTGATAGGTGGAATCAATCTCGAAGGTACGTTTCTCAAGTTACCAGAATATGCAGGAGCACAGAACCCTGAATATTTTTATCCCGCCAGTCAGGATATTTTTGATCAATTATTCGAAGCATCGGGGCGAAGACTAACAATCGTGAATATACCTCCTGAACACGGTGAAGAAGGGCTAGCACTTACCAATATACTTACTGATCAGGGGATTGTAGTTGCAGGAGGACATACTGGTGCCGAGGCAGACCAATTTGTGGAAGCTGTAAAAGCAGGACTAACACTAGGGGTACACTTCTTTAACGGACCGAGTCGGAGTTCCTCTAAATCCTTTCATGATGGAGGGGCTGAAGAGGCGATGTTGAGAAGAGATGAAGTTTTTCTGGAGCTGATTGTGGATGGGTATCACGTACATCCTGCGTATGTCAGAGATACGATCATGCGCAAGGAGCCATCCAGAGTTATTCTTATTACCGATAGCATGTTTGTCAATGGTTGCAGTGATATTCACCAATTTTCATTGGGAGGTATACCAGGAAGTGTAAGTGAAAATCGGGAGTATCTACAAGTAGTTGATAAAGCCGATACCTTGTTTGGAAGTGTATTGACGAGTAAAAAGGGAGTTGAAAATGTGTTGAATTGGCTGACACAAGAGATGATAGGTATATGGTACAGGAAACATGAGGCCTTAGCTTTGGAGCAAGCCCTGGTAATCACATCTCAAATGGCCAGTGCAAATCCAGCGCGTTTATTGGGGATTTATGAATCAGGTACGGGTAGCATTGAAACGGGAAAATGGGCAGATCT
>CAZZEC010000289.1:0-4413 GCA_964652565.1 uncultured Bacteroidia bacterium | reverse complement strand
ATGCAGAAACGGAAATCAATATAAGACCTACCCATTGGTTTCATTTGGGTCCTGTCTTTGGTAGTCTTATTGGTAAACACTCGGAAATATCTGGCGGATTTCATTTGGGATTTGAGTTTTGATGTGATAGGTAACAGTTCAGATTGCTGCTTACTTGCCAATGATATAAGTCTATAAGTTAGGATTTACTTAATTTTGATAAAATTGTATTTATTGCATTTGTTACATGTTCGGAAATTTCATTTCGAACCATAAAAACACTTTTATATAACATTTGAAATTTAAATTATTAATATATGACATAGTAATATTATCGGTCACTTTGTTTATCAAAATGTTAATCCACAAACTAATTTAGGGGTAAAAAAACACACTTAAATAATTTCAATTATGAGACTTCTTTTAACCTTATGTATTATGAGTATGTGCCTCTCAGGTTTAATTGCTCAGTCTATGAGCTGTGGTAATACAAACCCAAGTGGCTTTTCAACATTTACGCTAGGATGCACTAATTGGGATAACTATGGCATCACCAATTCGATGACTTCCAATACCCCAGTTAAGACCATAAGAGTAACGATTCATATATTTCAACGAAATGATGGAAGTGGGAACTTTGCCAATGCAAATTGGGTTAGTGGGGCTGTTAATGATTGTAATAACGTTTTAAGTAATCTCGACCCTATGACTACCCCTACAAACTCACCTTATTATCAAGACAGTAGAATAAGAGTCCAAATCGTAGGGACCTACGTTTGGCAAAATACTACCATGTGGGGATTATCGAATTGGCATGCCAGTTCTGCTGATGGACAGCAAATGTATAATTTTATTATGGGGCAAGCTTCTGTCCAAAACAAAACAACTTCGATTCATCTTCTTTTCCCAGGTGAGCCACAGACGAATCCTGAAGGGGTTGTTAAAGAAGGTGGGAGAGCTTCAGGATTTGGCGACAACAGATGGTCCATGTTTTCTAATATCTTTGATAGACATCAAGCAGATCCAGTGAACTTTTGGCCTAGAGGGCTTATCCTACATGAACTCGGCCACAATTTGGGATTAAGGCATCCTTTTCAAGGCGATGAATGCCCAGATACTCCTCCTGGAAATCAAAATTCAGGAAGAAATATCATGGATGAAACTACTAATAAAACTGCCCTTACGAGATGTCAGATTTCAGAAATGCACTGGCACCTATTACATGATGAGGGAGATTTGCGGGATGTATTGGCTCAGACAATTAGCCCTAATAATCCCAGTATTTCAGGAAATACCTGTGTTCCTAGCACGGGTTCTCCATACACCTTAACTAACTATCAATGGGGTACTGAAGTAGCTTGGACAGTATCTCCTACAAGTAGGGTAACCACTTCCTCAGGATGCGGATTTCCTGCCCAACTTACTCCTACCAGTTCACCTGGATCCGCTACCCTGTCCTTTACCTCGGATTGGGGGACGAATGGGACACGCTCAGCGAATAAGTCTATTAATGTCAATCCTCAAATTACGGGAACGATTTATTATCCTAGTGCCTCTCAACCCCTTGAGCCAATGAATTATGTGCTCTCTAATCAGATAGATGTGAATGTCAATGCTCCAGGTATTTCCAGCTTTTCGTGGACGAAAACAGCAGGAAGCGGATCGTGGAGTACCTATAACTCAGGGGCTGGGAACAATATCAATATTACTCCCAGCAGTTCTATTTCATTCCTCATTTCTCCAGGAATTCCCGCTTGTCCCATTGCAAGACAAGTCACCTTCATTCCTACTACAGGTTTTTTTAGCATTTTTCCCAATCCCTTAGAAAGTGAGTTGACCATAACGTCGACAACCGCCTATGAGATAGAGTACCCAAAACCCATGAGTACTTCACAGGCTCCACCCAATGGAACAGAGAAAACCACGCATTCTGATACCCAGACTCAGAAATTGACCCTAGACCCATCCATTGAGCAGGTCAAACTATACGATATCGAGGGTAATACGCTTAAAAAACTAAGACCGAATAGAAAGAGTAAAGAAGAAAAGCTAAATGTCTCTGAATTAAGACCTGGAACCTATATAGTAGAGTTATTAAATGGCGATCTCAATATTCCGAAGAAAGCCCGAACCCTAACAACTAAAATCGTCAAACAATAGTAGTATCAGAAATCATGGAGGCTGTCTCAAAAGTCATTTATTACGAATGATCGTTGAAAATCTTCGAATTTGAGACTCTTTTGAGATAACTTTTTGAGAATATTTCAAAATTAAGACTGAATTCTATCATTTCGATAAATAAAAAAAGAGGAAGTCAACTTTTGAGACTTCCTCTTATTCACAGATAATCTTTGAACTATGAAAACATACATTATCATCTTTCTAATACCTATTATAATAGGAATGAGCTTAAAAAGCATGGGACAGGCTAACGGCCTCGAATGGGCACCGATTGGAGCTACTTGGACATATTTAGGACCAGGCTTTGGTAATGATAGAAATCCATTTACGCTTACCTCATTAAAAGACACATTAATCGAAGGAAATATGTGTAGATATATAGCTACTCCCAGGCAATCTGTAGAGATCATTTTATATGAACAAAATGATACAGTATTTACATATCGGGACAACGAATTTAGGATTCTATATGATTTCACGGCTCAACCTGGAGATACAGTTGCTGTATATGCTCCTGGTGAAGGTTGTCCTGAAGATACTTACCTAATACGCATAGATTCCGTAGGTACGGTTCCGTGGGAGGGCATTAGTTTAAGGGTACAGTGGTTTTCGAATGTCAATCGTCGAGACTGTAATGCTAGTTATGGTAGTAGCGAGATTGTAGAGATAATAGGTGATTTAGTTTATCTTATTCCTCAAAGTATCATAGCAAGTCCCGTCACTTCAGCAGGCTTGTTGCTTTATTCAGATTCCACTTGCCATCAGATATTTTTGGATTCTTCTCGTACAGAGTGTTTCCCCAATGGAGGCTTTTCTGTTACAGCCTGTGCCTATCAAGCTACTTGTGATACAACGATTAATGTTTCTACAGATGGAAAGATATTTGACTCTCAAGTGATTCAAGTATATCCCTCCCCAGCTCAAGATCATATCATTCTGCAATCTACTTCTGGCCAATTTCTTTTTGGAAAAGTAGCTATGTATGACCTGACGGGAAAAATCGCCACATGTATAAAGCATGATAAAGCAAGAGAGACAATCATAGATGTATCTCATCTCAGAAATGGAATTTACTATTTACAGGTGGAAATAGACGGAAAGCTTTACAGAGAAAAAATATACATATCGAAATGATATGATGCCCCTTAAGAATAAAGAAAGCCATCTGCGACTCAGATGGCTTTTTTACTTTATAAATGATGAACACTAGCGTTGCTCACCAATAGCAGGTAGCGGCTGCCCTTCTATCCAGGGAGCGCCTGCATCTTTGAGAGATTCCTCCAATTGCGGAATCAGTTCGTTGGCCAATTGCTCCATTTCAGTTTTCATACCATTGAATTCATCCTGAGCAATCTCCAGGTTTTCCTTGTGCATAGGAGTGGGACCATAGGTGGTACTCAACCCTTGCATCGCTGTATACATGCGCGTAGTAACAGTCGGGTTTCGTTTTTCTCCTACTTCTCTTTTAGCCATAGAACCAGACAGCTTCATTTCTAATCCCATTAACGCTTTCTTCACCTCATGTAACTCTGAAATTAATGACGGATCATCTTTATCTATACGAGTCAACGCGACTTCCATCGCCTTAATCTTATCTGCACTTCGTTCCAGCATGGCATTAGCTGCAGAAAGTGCTCCTTGTAACTCTTCAAGCTCTTCTCGGAAGCTAATCCACTCCTCAGGAGATGCTCCATCCAAGGCACCTTCACGTAAGGGAACCACTTCAAATGTCTCAGGTCCTGATAGCACGGTATACATACCATTTTCCTCTTTTGCCAATGTAACTGAATAGGTACCAGGTGCAGCTAATAGCCCACGCCCCCTACCATTATCTCCCAATTCCACACCACTTTTGGGAGCATGACGCAAATCCCAGGCAATACGATGAAAGCCCTTGGATACAGGCCCTTCTACTTTTCTAACAAGATTTCCTTCTTCATCCTTCACGGTTAACCATATTTTGGGTGATTCCTGTCTTACTTCTTCTTCCAATGCCTCCCAGCCTGGAAAAGGGATGTCTTTTCCTTCTTCCTCCAATGCCTTTTCCGACTTCTTTCGCTGTGCTTCTAACGTTGTCAACCCTTCTGAAAGGTGATAAGTAAATACTGCACCATAAGGAGGATTGGGAGCTGTATAATAAGTCGATGCCTGTGAGGATACGATGGATCTGGGTACATACCAATACGCTTTGCGGGTAGAGAACAAAGTACCTTCTTCAGCGAGTTTTTCCGCTGTGATTTCGCGGAATACAGA
>CAZZEC010000288.1:0-4448 GCA_964652565.1 uncultured Bacteroidia bacterium | reverse complement strand
TGAGGGTACTTGCTAATTGCTCGATTTGTGTTAAGTGTGTCATACCTGTAATATACGAATGGATCGGGAATATGTGCCAGAATAGCTACCTAAAGCTTACTCTCACTAAAGACCGTAACAATAAATATGAATCAATACATCTTATTAATCGATGCATAAATCGATTATGCAGTAAAAATTGATTCTTTTTTACTGAAATTACGATAAGGAATTTTGCAAACTTAAATAAATTAAGTAATTTTACTTAAAATTAATAAGTCAATGCCAAAGAAGAAGGAACTCAATTGCATTAAGGCTGTTCTGCGAAGTCAGGGAAGGTCACAGAGTTGGCTGGCTGAAAAGATGGGGATGAAATATAATACCGTCAATGGATGGTGTAATAACAGAAACCAGCCCTATCTGGCTGACATCGTGAGAATGGCCGAATTACTAGAAGTAGCTCCCGCAGACTTAATTGTAGATGGGGCAAAAAAAGAAGGCCAGACTAAATGTCTGACCTTAGCAATTTAAACTTCTTTGAAAACGACTGCCTTAACGACTGCGGTGTGGAATTTGCTTTTGTTAAGGCTCTGAAAGTCAGAAGCATAATCAAAGTTTGAGCGGTCTGGACGGGACTCGAACCCGCGACCCCATGCGTGACAGGCATGTATTCTAACCAACTGAACTACCAGACCGTCAGTTTGTATTTTTGTGCTTGCAAATATACGGTCTTTATGGGACAAGACAAGAATGGAATGGAAATTTTTGAGAAATTTTTGCAGATTGATGCTATATATAAATAAGGATCGTATTAACCCATAATAGTGATATGCCATTCCTTGATATTAATTTGACTGATCATATACTTCATGAACTTACCATCGCGGCAGAAAAAGCGGGAAGAAGTCTTGATGAACAAATTATTATTACACTTGAAAAAGGATTATCTATACTTGAAAGATCTCGTCAAACACGCATACAAGCTATAGAAAACATAATCGCTGACCATGAATACTGGGAAGGATGGGATAACTTGGATGTGGCTGACTTTAATAAGACAAGACAGAGATAGATAACCTATGACGTCATTTTCTGACAAAATCCTCCAATTCCACCGCTCCCTCACCCCAGATTGGGACCTTCCTCAAGCGGTTGAACTCCTCTACCCTTTCGACCAAACTGATACCTGGAAAGTCATGGAAGCCTTCTTTCGCAAATATTTTTCGGATACGCATCCTCGTACGCTTTTATTTGGCATCAACCCCGGACGTTTTGGGGCGGGAATTACCGGAACCCCTTTTACAGACCCCATCATCCTGGAAAAAGTCTGCGGTATACCAAACAATTTTCACAAACGCGCAGAACTGTCTGCCATTCTTGTATATGAGTTTATACATGCCTTTGGGGGACCTGAACTGTTCTATCAGCAATTTTATATCACTTCCCTTTGCCCTTTAGGTTTTGTCAAACAGGGAAAAAACTACAACTATTACGATAGTAAGGAACTCACACAGGCAGTAGAACCCCACATCATCCACAACATTAACACACATCTGGACTATGGGTGTAATCCAGAAGTAGCTTTATGCCTGGGAAAGGGAAAAAATTATACCTACTTTCAATCACTCAATCAGAAATTTCATTTTTTTAAAGAGATTATCCCACTCCCTCATCCCCGCTGGGTAATGCAATACCAATTGAAACACAAAGACAAACACTTATCGTATATATGTAATGTACTGAATAACATAAATTCACGTTAAGAAATTACAAATATCACTTTGGGTCTTGATACAGTACCCTATATTTGTAGTGATATAGATCCTTAATGAATAGCATCTTCCATGAAGTACGTGACCTATCGCGATTTTGCTCCATCCTTGCTCAAACTCTACCAAAAAGGAGGTAAATATCAACAAGCAGCCGAAAAGGTAAAAACCATCCTGGGAGATATTAGCCTGTATTCAGGGAATATTCCTTCCGATCAGGATCCTCTGAAACATATTCCCCGCACCTTACACGGGGAAACGCGTCTCGCGCATAGTATCAAATATGACCTTACAGGGTTTTGTCGCCTGGTAACTGTACAGGAAAAGGATACGTGTATCCTGTGCTTTGTAGGTACACATACTGAAACGGATAAATGGTTGTCTAACAACAAAAATCTCACCATCTCGCTGTACCAGGGATCAGGAATTACTCCGGTATTTCAATCTTCTCCGTTACAACCTCTGGAAGAAGAACGCGAGCCGAGAGATGGATATCCTTTGTACGAGCTTCTTCCTGCAAGATATATTGAAAAACTGGAAACTGCTTTACCAAGTACTGCGATTAAGTATTACCTGAGAACCCTCACACTGGATTTTTCTGAAAAAGAGCTATATACCGTACTAAAGGAGTTGCAAGATGTCGAAAAACAACGGCTGCTGATCGATGCCTTTCGAGCGCTAAAGGAGGAAGATGAACAACAGGCTAAAAACTATATAGATATCATCTATAATTTGGTTCTGCAGGAGCAAGAAGAACCGACCTACATCAATGACTTCACTTCGGCTCATGGGCTAATCAGCACCGATATCACTCAAGTCTTCAAGCAATTGGAATTCTACTTCCACCAGGCCAAGTGGTATGAATGGATGAATTACCTTCATCCCGACCGTCAACAGTATGTGGAAGAAGATTATGCAGGCCCGTTTAGGTTATTGGGAGTGTCTGGATCGGGTAAAACGGCTATCGTAGTATTGCGTTCTTTGCGCCTGGCTAAAAAATATCCTGGGGAGCCCATCCTTATTTTGACATTGAATTTCTCTTTGGTCAGTCTTATTCGTGAACTATTACAATACGCAGACCCATCAGGTGATTTTACTGACCAGATTACCGTATTATCGATGTGGGAACTATGTAGGAAAGAATGGCATAAATTAGTCCCGGCATTGGATGAGGTAATGAAAGAACGAAGAGAGGGATTTGAGGAAGAAAGTCATATTTCAGAGACTTATATGGTTACGATTTGGAGGGACTTCTTCTACAAGAAAGGTCCTGATAGTATCGCCGAAACCTTGTCAGTGGTTATCAATTATCTCAAGCTTTGGGGAGTTTCGCACAATGAATATATCAAGCAGGAATTTGATTGGATTCGCTCTGCCTTCCATCCGCAAAAAAGGTATGAATACCTAAGTTCAGAACGAGAGGGGCGAAAGATCCCTTTTAACAATCCCCAACGGAAACTCATTTTGCTGGGGCTACATCAGTGGGAGCAACACCTTGCAGATCTCAACGAAAGCGATTACTTCCGCATTGTGAGTGAGTTGTTGCGCTTATCAGATCAAATACGTCCCGCATATAGATGTATCATGGTAGATGAAACGCAGGACTTAGGCACGCAGGAACTTTCCATTATACGGTTGCTAACACCTCGGCAAGAAAATGACCTGTTCCTGGCAGGTGATATCGCGCAAAAAGTGTATATCAAACATCAGGACTTTGAAATGGCGGGGATCGAAATTGTAGGGAGATCACAGGTTCTGAAACAAAATTATCGCAATAGCAAGGAAATTCTCCAGGCTGCTTATCAAATGCTGAAACGCAACCTGCAAACTTCCGAAATGAAAGAATTAGAGGAGATTCTGATCAAACCCTCTCTTTCCGATATTCAAACCGGTAGTCCCAAAATCCTCAAATCAGCAGGCAAGACTGTTTCTGATGAAATACATGAAGCTATGCCCTATATAGAATTTCAACTATACGCTACGCCTCAGTTCAAAGCCTGCATTGCTGTTGCAGGACTCAACTCACTGGAAGTCAACGAAATCGCCAATGAATTTGAGCTTCCCATGCTCGATGGAGAAGTTCGTATCGGTGCCCATGATGTTTTTATCAGCGACCTGGAACAAACCAAAGGGCTGGAGTTTGATTTGATGGTGATCGTCAATTGCAATCGCAATGCGATCCCCAACCCTCAACTGCCGTATGAAGAGCGCTTCAAAGATGCTTCCAAGCTCTATGTAGCTATGACCCGAGCCAAAAAGGAACTGATACTCTCTTACCATCATCAATTGACAGCTTTACTGTCAGGATTGGAACCGTATTTTGAATATGGGACCTGGGAAGAGGAATCTGTGATGACACCGAGCTGATCCATTCCAGTTAATAAATTAACAGGGCAAACGCACCAAATTTTATAAATAAGTCATTGTTAGTTAATTATAATTAAAATATGTATATATTGAATCAATGTAAGCTACTGACTAGCAGCTGTTAATGATTTTAGTGCGTTTGCCCTGATAAATTAAGATAATTAGCCTTTGATTCGCAAATAATCCCTATCTTTGCATTCCTTTACAGAGAGATGCCGGAGTGGTCGAACGGGCTCGCCTGGAAAGTGAGTGTGCCTCAAAAGGGTACCGGGGGTTCGAATCCCCCTCTCTCTGCCACCAACTATTTCTCCAAATACCTAACGCCCCCCTGAC
>CAZZEC010000287.1:0-4455 GCA_964652565.1 uncultured Bacteroidia bacterium | reverse complement strand
CTGAAACTCCGAAGGAGTTAAACCAATAATAGGACCGGATAATGAACCATCTGTTCTATCCGATTGAGTCCCTAAAAATTATTCCACGATAAGGACAAAGAATATTGTTATCCTTTAAACAGATTTCACATCAATTAAAATGGTTAATTTTCGTTAATTGTAGTGTAACCTGTTAATATCTGTTTGGCATGGACAAAATTAGATTGGGGCTGTTTGACATATTTGCCTATTTGCTACCAGGTAGCTTTCTTCTGTTTAGTTTGGTGGTTGTATTTAATCCTGATATCAAGGAATTAGGGGATATGATTATTCCCTTTCGCAATTTGAGTTTGAGTACAGGTATAATCTTAATTCTGGCATCTTATATATTGGGCTTTGCGCTGCACGTCCCTGGGTGGTGGTTGCTTCAATTTATCGGACTGAAGATTTGGAAAAGATTTAAATACAAGACTACTCAGCTGGAGGAATTGAAGGATCGCAGCAAAAATATAGTTCTCGTAAGAGAGCTTAGTAAGTCAAATGCGAGATATATAGAGCTTTGGTATGCATTGAGTTCCATGTCAAGGACGTTTTCTTTAGCCTTTGTATTATTTAGTATTGTATCAGTCATTAAATCTGCACAGCCAGATGCTTCTGGACCTTGGATTCTATTAGGGGCTATTATGCTATTTTTTTCAGTAGTATTACTCTATCGTTCTGCACAGGCATATTCCTGGGCTGTCAGAGACCTCAAAAATGCTGTAGATCAATTATATTTGAAGGATCGTGCGAGGATGATGATCGATTTCGAACAAGAGGAAACCATTCATAAAGAGGTGTGAATGAAATTGTTTATACTCACAAAATTAGAGCAAATTGAGATTTAAAGATATAATTGGACAAGAAGCTGCTATAGCAAAGCTCCAGGAAGCAATCGCAACGGGCAGGCTTCCTCATGCGTTACTATTTACGGGTCCTCAAGGTGTGGGTGAACTTGCCCTTGCTACAGCGCTTGCGCAATATATGAATTGCCTCAATCCCCTCAATCATGATAGCTGTGGATCCTGCACCAACTGCCTGAAGATACAAAAAGGGGTTCATGCAGATGTACGATATATTTTTCCGATTATTTCCAAAAAGGAAGGAGGAAAACAGTTGTTATCTCAGGATTACTATCAGGAATTTTTGAAAAGCTACCAGTCAGATCCATATATGAGTCAGGGACAATGGCAAAGAACACTGGGTGGTGAAAGCAAACAGTTAATGATAAGTGTCCACGAAGTCAGAGAGCTCAAAAAAAGTATATTCCTGAAGGCATTTGAAGCAAAATATAAGGTTGTTATTTTCTGGCAAGTAGATCGGGTAAATGTTCAGGGGTCCAATGCATTTCTCAAACTGTTGGAAGAACCCCCAGCCAACACCTTATTATTGCTAACTTCCAGTCATCCGGATCAATTATTAAACACAATCCTATCTCGCTGCCAGCGACTTCGTCTCACAAGGATACATACTACACACATTCAGGATTATCTTGTTCAAAGAAAAGAGATTGAACCCGCTAAGGCAGAGGAAATTGCGGCAATTGCAGAAGGAAGTATAGGTAACGCAAGGGAAATGCTGGAAGAATCCTCAGAAATATTGAGTCAAAAATATATTGAATGGTTACGAGCGATATATTTAGGGAATTATGCAAAAATAACAGAGCAAATCACTCCCATCTGCGAAGGAAGCAAGGAGCTACAAAAACTGTTTCTTTCCCTGGCGCTAAAAAAAATGAGAGATTCATTGTGCTATCACTTAGGACTCAATGAGCTGGCGTATGCTAGCACTGCAGAAAAAGCGTTCCACGAAAAATTTTCCCAGTTTGTATCTCCCTCCAAAGTAGAAAGAATCACGTCGCTTCTGGAAGAAGCTATCAAACAAATAAGCGGTAATATCAATGCTCAAATGACCTTCTCCGCATTATCGATTCAGTTACACAACATCATTCGCTCTAGATATTAATAAGTGCAGAATTCATTCCGCACGTATTAATCAATATAAATATACTTCCCTCCCTCTGAACCTCGTTTGACTTTACGTATACGGAATGAGTGAAATACCATAACGACACCAATGATAACCGCAGCGATTCCTCCCAAAACGGCAAAAGCTTTGGCTCCTCCGAAGGGATTAGTTGCAATGAGAAGTCCCAGTATCAGTGAAAGAATTCCCCCTGCCAAACTCAACTGCCATCCTGGCAAAACCTCCCTGAACTTAAAAGCACCTACCATATAGACTATCCCCATAAACATAGCCCAAAGGGCTAACAAAATAAAAAATAATGAAACAGTTGCACTGGGAAAGAAGATTAACAATATACCTACGAGTATATCAAATACACCCTCTAGCGCCCATCCTTTCCACGCACGATTCGACCGTGAGTGAGAAAATGCTCCAAATAAGAGCAAGATACCTCCCACCAGGGCGATAATACCAAATATCGTTGCTAATGTTACTATTGCTACATCAGGAGATAGGAGTATAAACAAACCAAATAAGATAGCTACGACTCCTTTAATTGTCATGAGCCACCAATGTTCATATATTTTGATAGAATTCATATCGATCAGGTTTTATTAATTATTCGATAAAAATCCCACTTCGGTTACACGTGAAATATCAACAAGGGGCAATCGATCGTTAGTATCAGTTTTTTGGTCTGACTGGGGTTGAGAAGCTTCCCCAATAGTTTACGTTTATGGGTCCCAAGTACAATTACATCTATCTGTTTGTCTGAAACATACTCTTCAATTACTTGCACTAAATCTTTTTTTGAAGCCATAACATCGTATACAACAGTTGATTTCTCATCTTTTGCATCTATATGAGAGCGAAGCATATTTTCCATGTAGTCTATTTGATCGTTGATGACAATATTATCCTGTTGATCTACTACGTGTAGACAATGAAAAACAGGAGCATCATCAGACAGGAAATGATACATTTGAGTAAATATTGCTTTATCCGAATCGTCAAAGTTTGAGGCGAAAGCTACATGCTTGATCCCTGTAAAGGAATTACTTTCTGGAATACTGAGTATGGGAATGGGTACTTGAGAAATAAAAGCAGGAGTACTACTTCCCCATAAGAGTCTACCCAGAAGGTTGCGTTGCTTGACGCCAATCACCATGAGATCTGGTCTGTAATCATCTATGAGATGTATGACTTCCTGCACGGGTTCTCCAATGCGTGTATCACCCTTCACCTCTGTGCGATGTGCCCGAGATTTCAGTTTGGGTTGAAGCCTACAAATTAGTTCTTCCATTCTTTCTTTTGCCTCTCGTTCCAGTTCTTCTAAAGCCGATTGTGTAGATGTTACAGGCGTATACATCCCATAAGAAGGTATGGCATGTTCGGGTACGGGATAGTATACCACATGTACGAGTCGTATTTCTACCTGCCATTTTTCAGTCCAGGCTAACACATAAAAAATGGACTTCTCTGAGGCTTCAGAAAAATCAATGGGGATGATAATTTTTTTCATAACAAGTTACATTTCCTGATGAAAAACTAATAAGGGTTTAATCGTGTACAGGCTCATCTCTTGACTCAAGCTTTGTCCTAGCCATTTACTTACATAATCCCGTTCATGCGTGGTCATGGCTAACATATCTGCATGTTGTTCGTAGCTAAAAGTTTGTAGGCCTGCAATAATATCATGATGCGTCATAGCATACCACCCTACAGTTTGTACTTCCCCATCAATTTTGAAAGGTTGTTCAATTTTAGCGTAGAGGTAATCCTCTTCGGAAGTAGGACCTTCCTCTATATGAACCAACGACAATTGAGCATCAAATTGATGTGCCCACTGTAACAATTGAGCTATCTTAGGGATTTGTTCCGGCTCAAAAGATGTAGCAAAAGCAATATGCTGTATGTCGTGATATTTGATAGGGTAGGGTATGACAAGTATGGGGATTTGAGCCTGACTGATTACTGATTTTGTTTCACTTCCATACTCTTTTTCTTCTTCACTATCTATCCCCATCGTTCCCATTATGATGAGTTGATAATCTCCACTTACTTCTGCAATAACATGTGATGCTTTCCCCTCTTCTAACCGGAAGTTAAGGGGAGTTTCCTTATCTGTTAAAGTAAGTGCTTCCTTCCCATATACTTCGAAAGCTTCAAGTGCTTGATTGACTTGTTTTTGATGTAGAAGATCAACGACTGGAGCAATTTCAAAGTCTCTGATAATTGGTTCTTCTGGATAAACGTGAAGCAATGTAATGGAGGCCTGTAATTTTTCAGCTAGATGTAATCCGTAAAGGAACGCATTGTGGGCTATTTCGCTGAAATCTGTAGGAATAAGTATATTCATCATAAGATTAAATTGGAAGTCGAATACAATAGAAACGATGACATAGTCATTTAGCAGAATATGATTTTTCTCAGTAAAAGTCTATAACTTTACAGGGCAAACGCACTAAAAAT
>CAZZEC010000286.1:0-4470 GCA_964652565.1 uncultured Bacteroidia bacterium | reverse complement strand
TATTATCGAATAACTTATTTTTCCCTTACTGATAGTGCCTCAAAGATTAGGAAGTCTCATTAATCCCCTATTTCTTCAAATAATTACTTAACTTACACATTTGATCTATGCTAACTTTTGATATAAAATTATTATATGCACACAATCTATAATATGTTACGATGGGGAATCTTAATGTTCTCAGTTTTATTTTCATGCTCAACCGCTCAAAACAGTGGCTACTGGCAGCAAAGGGTTGAATATGATATGAATATCAACTTTGATGTGTTAGATCATCAGTTTTCGGGAGAACAAAGTCTCACCTATTACAACAATTCTCCTGATACATTGAATAGAGCATTCTACTATCTGTTTTTCAATGCTTTTCAACCCAATAGTATGATGGACGTACGTTCGCGGACCATTCCAGATCCAGATGGTAGAGTGGGCGACAGAATAGTTAATCTTACTCCTGAAGAACAAGGATACCAAAAGATTATATCTTTGACACAAGATGGCACTCCTTTGGCATATGAGGTGGTTGGGACGATTCTGGAGGTGGAATTGGCTGAGCCTCTGTTACCGGGAAAGTCATCTGTATTTGAAATGACGTTTGAAGGCCAGGTTCCCATTCAAATACGAAGATCGGGAAGAGACAGTAGAGAGGGAGTCGATTATACTATGACTCAATGGTATCCCAAGATGTGTGAATATGACAGAGAGGGATGGCATGCTAATCCCTACATAGCCAGAGAGTTTCATGGTGTATGGGGAGACTACGATGTCAGGATAACTATAGACTCTTCGTATGTGGTAGCAGGTTCAGGCATTCTCCAAAATCCAGAAGCTTGTGGACACGGATACGATTTAAACGGAAAGTCCCTTCAAAGGCCTGATTCGGATCAATTGACCTGGCATTTTATTGCCGAGAATGTTCATGATTTTGCCTGGGGAGCCGATAGAGATTATGCCCATGACATCATTCAAATAGCGGATGGCCCTGTCGTACATTTTTTTTATCAACCAGAAAATGAAGAAATAGAACAAAACTGGAAAGAGCTTCAATCCTATACCAGACAGCTTTTCCAAATCATGAATGAAACATTTGGCAAATATCCTTATCCTACATATTCGGTAGTGCAAGGTGGAGACGGAGGAATGGAGTATGCCATGTTGACCATGATCACTGGTGGTAGAAATCTAGGTGGCCTGGTAAGTGTTACCGTACACGAAGTGATACACAGTTGGTTTCAAATGGTATTGGGTACGAATGAAGCTAAATATTCCTGGATGGATGAAGGCTATACCTCCTATGCAGGTGCATATGTGAAAGATATCATGTATGAAAAAAATGCCCTAAACCCTATTGCAGGCAGCTATAATGGATACAGGAATCTGGTGCTATCAGGTCTGGAAGAACCTTCCAGTACACATTCTGATCACTACATGTTCAATCGAGCCTACTCTGCTGCTGCTTATTCAAAAGGGGCTGTATCGCTACACCAACTTAGCTATATTATAGGAAAAAGCACCTTTTTCGATGGGATGAAACGATATTTTAATACCTGGAAATTCAAGCATCCTGAGCCCAGAGACTTTAAACGCGTGATGGAAAAAGAGTCAGGACTTGAACTCGACTGGTATTACGAGTATTGGATACATTCAACTAAGTTTATCAATTACTCCGTAGACTCAGTTTGGGAAGAAGGAGGTAAATCTTACATTCAATTGGCCAATAAAGGATTGATGCCAATGCCTATAGATTTGGTGGTTACCTACGCGGATGAAAGTAAGGAACTGTTTTACATGCCACTGAGGATGATGAGAGGAGAAAAGAATGATGATTTTTATGAAGAGGAGATGGTTGTTACCCTTGAAGAGGATTGGCCCTGGGTAAATCCTACGTATGTAGTAGAAATTGATAAACCCCTAAGTGATATTCTTGAAATAAATATAGACCCCAGTCTTCGAATGGCTGATCTGGACAGGAATGATAATGTTTGGAAAAAGGGTGATGACGAAACAAGTGAAGGAAGTTCTGGAAATTAGACATCATCTATAATAAAGAGGGGGAAATGATCGACCTTTCTCCCTTAAAGTGCTGCGACTAAAGAAATAGGTGCGGGATTAAATTCCGCACCTATTCTATTTATTAAGTGTTAAAACTCCGCATACTTAGGAAATCTTGGAAAGGGAATGACGTCTCTGATATTACTCATCCCAGTTACAAATTGTAATATTCTTTCAAATCCCAGTCCAAATCCACTATGTACACATGAGCCAAATGCTCTTAATTCCAGGTACCACCAAAGCTCTGATTCGGGTATATCCATTTCAGCCATTCTCTTTTTCAACCGTTCCTCTCTTTCTTCTCGTTGAGATCCACCCACGACTTCCCCAATATAGGGGAAAAGTATATCCATTGCGGCAACCGTTTTTCCGTCTTCGTTTTGTCGCATATAAAATGCTTTAAATGCAGCAGGGTAATTTCTGACAATTACCGGCTTCTGAAACTTTTTTTCAACCAGATAACGCTCATGCTCAGATTGCAGGTCTTTCCCCCACTCCACAGGATACTGAAACTTCTTTTTCTTATAAGGTTTAGAATCCCTTAAAATATCGATCGCTTCAGTATAGGTGATTCTTTCAAATTCATTGGCCAACACAAACTCCAACGTCTCTATAAGACCCATAGGTCTTCTTTCTTCCTTTTTCTTATTTTTTTCCTCGTCTTTGATACGCTGATCCAAAAAAGCCAAATCATCGGGATTCTCATCCATGACAAAACTGATGATATATTTTAGAAAGTCTTCTGCCAGATCCATATTATCCTGGATATCAGCAAATGCCACCTCGGGCTCAATCATCCAGAATTCTGCTAAATGACGTGTTGTATTGGAATTTTCGGCGCGGAAGGTAGGGCCAAAGGTGTACACTTTCCCTAGTGCTAATGCCCCCACCTCTGCTTCTAATTGTCCAGAAACAGTCAGATTAGTTTGTTTCCCAAAGAAATCCTGCTTCCAGTCTACCTCTCCTTCCTCAGTATGAGGAGGTTGCGTAGGGGATAATGTAGATACGCGAAACATTTCTCCTGCACCTTCTGCATCACTACCCGTGATGATCGGGGTATGCATGTAGTAAAACCCATGTTCATGAAAGTACTTGTGTATGGCAAAAGCCATGGTGTGGCGTATTCTAAATACAGCACTAAAGGTTCGCGTACGCATCCGTAGATGAGCTTTTTCTCGTAAGAATTCCAGGGTATGCTTTTTAGGCTGAATAGGATATTCAGAAGGATCTGCTTCTCCCAGAATATCCAAAGTTTCAGCAAGAATCTCTACATTTTGTCCAGAACCCTGAGACTCAACGAGTTTACCAATGGCAGAAATACATGCTCCAGTAGCAATTTTTTTCAGTATCTCTTCTTCAACATCCTCAAATTCTATCACAACTTGTATGCTATTCATACTTGAACCATCATTGATTGAGATGAATCTATTGCTTCGAAAGGTTTGCACCCATCCTTTGACACAAACTTCCTGAGAAAGAGGAGTGAGTTGGAGTAATTCTTTGACTGGTGTATGCTTCATTCTGATTTCATAATAATAAAAATACAGGGCACAAAGTTGTGTCCTGTTTTCGTCTATGTCAAGTATAAATGTGTAAGTTATTGGAGAGATTATTCTTCTACCACAACAAAAATGTCTTCTCCTGCTTTACGCATAAAATATTTTTCTCTGGCATAGCGCTCCATCTCTTCTGAATTTGAAAATAGTTTCTCCCTTTCGAAATCCAATGCTTCAATCTTCTCCTGATAGTGGACTTTATCCGCCGCCAATTGCTCAATTTGACTTTTTACACGCATCTGAGCGAGTATATTGTAATTGTCAAAAAAGACAATCCATAAAGCCGCAAGGCCAAGGACCAGAAAATATTTATTGGTAATAATATTTAGTACGCGCTTCATACTGTAATAATACGAAATTTTTGTCCATTTGGTGTCAATTTTATCAAATTTATTGGCAAAAATATCCACATTCGCGCACTAAATACACTGATATAGTGTTCAATACGCACATTACCATTATTTATCAAATCTCAACACTGCCTGTATTTGTACAATCCATCCATCCCCTATCTCTTCATTGAGTTGATCCCGATCATCTCCAAATCGGAAGGCACTGATCCCTAGATCAATTTTATCATCTTCAGTATACAACCTTTGAAACCTGCCAATAGATCTTCCCAGGTTTACTTGAAGTACAAAGCGAGGAGTTAGATATATATCCGCCCTTAGACTGGGATCCGTGGAGACATAATGAATATATTCCCTATTGTATTCATCTCCTAACCGGAAAGAAGTAACTACTCCTACATATTCAATACCGGCATGAAAGCGAGGCGAAAAATTCCCCATCAAAGTGCCAGTGATAGGGAAATTCCCAAATGCATACCATTTTTCATTGATTTTCCAGTCAATTCCAATAATAG
>CAZZEC010000285.1:0-4671 GCA_964652565.1 uncultured Bacteroidia bacterium | reverse complement strand
GGGTGTATTCCATGTTGATCGATCCGATGTCCGAGGAACTTCACCGAATTTTGAAAGAATCGACATTTCGACAATCGTGTCCGGATTCCAGCAGACTTCAACCGCTCGAAGACCAGCCGAAGATTTCTCAAATGTTCCGACTGATTCCTTCCAGTGACTATGATATCGTCCAGGTACACTCCCACCTGATCGATTCCACGCAGAAGTCCATCCATGTATCGCTGGAATATCGCTGGAGCGGATGCGATTCCAAATGGTAATCGTTTGTACCGGAAGTAACCAACATGCGTCGCAATAATCAAATACTTCCGCGACGGCTCAGCCACTTCCATTTGGAGATACGCGTCCTTCAAATCAATCACGCTGAACTGCACGCCATTCGCAATTCGCGCCATCATCTCGTCGAAGCTTGGCATCGGGTGCTGATCGACAATCAAATTCGAGTTGATCGTCACTCTGAAATCACCACAGATTCGCACCATGCCACCGCCTTTGTCGACGTTCACCGTTGGCGTTGCAAATTCAATCGGCGTTGTGACTGGATCAACTTCTTCAATGATCCCTTCCTCCACCAAGCGCCGAATTTCACCTTCAACGGGCTTCTTCAATGCAAATGGAACCCGTCTCGCTGTGTAGACCACCGGTTTCGCATCTGATCGCATGTGAAGTACCGCTTGGTGTCCTCGGATTGTTCCAGTTTTCCCGCTGAACAACTCCGAATATTCCATCAACATTCGATCCATATTCTCTGGCATCGCTTTGTTGATTTCGGCCACTGCATCGTTAGCTTCTTGCTTCTTGATGCGCTTCACACCACTCGGCAAGTGCATTCCAAACGCTCGGATCCATGGTAGACCGAACAAGGGTACATCGTCCTTTCCCACGACGATTACCGGCAGCTTCAACGTGCGTTTCCCAAATGTCACGTACACCGCGAACTTGCCCAATGTTTCCAGCGGCTCGCTACCGTAACCCATCAATGCATCCGTTTTCATCAACGTCGGTCGTCCCAAGCACTGCCAAATGTGTCTGCCAATGACCGATTGTGACGCGCCAGTGTCGAAATCCATCGTGCAGTTGTGACCATTCAGCTGCACAGCAATCGTTGCACGCTCCAGACTACTCACATGTCCAACGTGTCGCAACTCGCCACTGCTTGATTCCACTGGCTGCCCGTCTCTTCTGACTTCGTTTTGCACCAATCGCACTGGTTTCATTCTCTTGGCGTTGTCGATTTTTCCCCGACATTTCTTTCGCCAATGACCAGTTTTTCCACATCGGTTGCAAATCGATCCAATAGCAGGGCAATCGCTTTCCTTCGCATGTTTCGCTCTGCCACATCGACCGCAATCCGCCCGATTCAACTGCCCACTACTCGACGACTTCAACGGCGTCTGCTTGACCAAGCCACGAAGCTTCTGCCGACGGACCAACTGAATCGGATTCTTGTCTTCCGCCCGAACTTCGTTTTCGGCTCGTTCAATCGTCAATGCCAAATTCAGCACTTCTTCGAATTTCACCGCATTGCCGCTTTCCGTCGTTCCATCCGGCCACCGCTGACGAACCTCCATCTCAATCTTCGGATGGTTGATTCCCGTCATGAACTTGTCACGCAATCGTTCGTCCAGTGTGTCGGCCTTGTAGTTGCATAGCCTAATCGTTTGTCGCAAACGACTAGCGAATCCTTTCATCGTTTCTCCATCGTGACGTCGACATTGCTCAAAATCGAACCTCGCAGTGAAAACCGTAATCGCCGGCTTGAACATCGCACCCAAAGCTGCCGTGACTTCCGAGTACGACTTCACACTGGGATCCACCGGGAAAAAATGATTCTTCACTGCCGCCAAGGTTTCCGATCCAACGTAGGCCAACAACAAATCGCGTCGGGCCGCCACCGCATGTTCGCCGGTTCCGCCCAATCCTTTGACCAGACAAAGGCGTTCGAATTGATCAATGTACGCATCCCAACTCGTCGACTTCCCATCGAACGCTGCGCACACAAATCGTTCTCTTCTCTTCGCGATCTGCTCCATGTCATCAGCCGCCACGTTCGGAATTTCATCGGTCGCCATTTCCCATCAAATCGCAATCGTCACGCACGAAATCGATGACTGCTGCAATCGTACAGGTGCAATTCAATCGTCGTCAATCCACACGCAGTTCCACAGAGCACAACTTCGGGAGGCGTCGCCAATTAATGTAACGTTATTGGGCACAAAAGTTACATTCACATTTCAACCCGAAGTTTACTCACATAAACTGGCAACAACAACAAGTAACAAAACAAGTAACGTTCGAACGTTCTCGAACGTTCCCAGGCCAATCGGCACCAATGATTGGCTAAAGATCACGAGGCACATTCCAGAGCCTAGATCCGGGAGTTGGTTCTCACGCCACCGCTGGGAACAAACAACTCACGTGATCAGTAACGGACAAACTACGCGCCAAGACGCATGTAGTCAAGCCCAGGCTCACACACACAAATGTAACACACATATAATCTAGGGTATTGCAATGTCAACTACGAAACCCCATATCGTTACATCTTCCCCATGCGCTCTTTTGATCGAACTCCGATCAGGAATCCATCATACGGCTTCGGCTTCAGGGGTTGGTGCCGCCTCGCAGTCCGTCGTGGAGTCTTCGCTGCAGCTTCCGCTGTCTCCGAATGACTTCCCGAACCCGTCGGTTTCACCGTCGTCTTCTTCGACGATCCATCTTCGTTCAACGAAATCGTTTCGTTCATCGTCGACCACGATTCGTCTTCATTTCCGTTCGGCCGGTCCACCGTCCGCTCGTCCAAACGTTCTGTCCGATTCCGTAATTGGTCCGCATGTTTGCGCTTCGCGAATCCATCGATTTGGACTTCATAAGACACATCACCAGTCTTCTTCGTCACGGTTCCAGCTTTCCATCCACCGCCGTGTTCGTTTTTCACCCAAACCATGCTTCCAGGCTCGAACTCTCGCATTCTTGCCCTCGCATCGTGGTTTGTCTTCTGTTTCCAAACTTCCCATTCCATCTTCTTCCGGGGATCTGGTCGGATCCTATCGAAGACCGTTGGAAGTCGTCTGCCAATAAACAACTCCGCTGGCGCACGTCCCGTCGTCGTCTGTGGTGTATTCCTGTACGAGATCAGGAATTGCTGCAACTTCAATTTGTAGTCCCCACCATCTTTCATGGCTGACCCAAATCGTTGTTTGAATGTTCGCACGAAACGTTCCGCCAACCCGTTCGTTTTCGCATGGTACGGCGTCGATCGGATGTGCTGGATTCCATTCCGTGTGCAATAGTTTTCAAATTCCGCCGACGTAAATGCTGTTCCATTGTCTGAAACCAATAGTCGCGGAACGCCATACCGTCCAAACAATTCGCGGAGGATTTCAATCACACATCCAGATGTGATTCGTCCAGTTTCAATTACTTCGGACCACTTCGAATACGCATCCACGAGAATAAACCATTGTTTTCCCTTGAATGGTCCCGCGAAGTCCACATGAACTCGATCCCACGCTTTCTCCGGGATGTTCCATGAATACAACGGCACTTCCGGGATTCCACCACGATTCTCCTGGCACGCAACACATGTCTTCACGTGACACTCGATTGCTTTGTCCATTCCCGGCCACCACACGTAATACCGGGCCAATGCACGCATCGCCGCAATCCCTGGGTGTCCTTCGTGTAGTGCTTCCAGCACTCTTCGTTGCAACGCGATGGGCACGATGAGTCGTCCTGACCACATCAGGATTCCATTCTCCACCGACAATTCTTCTCGTTTGTCCCAGAATGGAGCAATATCATCTTCACACTTCATCGGCCATCCGTTCTCGACAAACTGCTTCACTTTCTTCAAAACCGCGTCACGTTTCGTCCTGTCCTTCAGGCTTCTCTCCGTCAACGCAACATCTTCCAGTTTGCTTTCTTGAATCGCTTTGATATCGCTGGCTTCGTCCTCTGCTCGCTCCATCGTCGGCAACGGCAGTCTCGACAATGCATCGGCGCAACAGTTCTCCTCCCCCTTCCGGTAAGTAACTGTGTAATCATATGCCGATAACGTCAATGCCCAACGAACCAAACGATTGTTCATCAATTTCGGCAACTCGCGTTTTTCTCCAAAAATTCTCTCAAGCGGTTTATGGTCAGTCACCAACTCGAAATGACGTCCATAAATGAATTGATGAAACTTCGTCGTTCCGAAAACCAACGCCAATGCTTCTCGATCAATCGATGCAAGCTTCCTCTCAGCGTCATTCAACGTTCGCGATGCATACGCAATTGGCCGTTCCTCACCATCCGGAAATCGATGAAATAGAACTGCCCCCAATCCACGTTCACTCGCATCGCACGTCAGCACAATCGGTAACGTTTCATCGTATGGCACCACCGTGTCAGATGCTGACAATGCCATTTTCACCGCTCTGAACGCATCTTCCTCTTCTCTGGTCCATTTCCACGGTGTCTTCTTCCCAGTCAACCGATGCAATGGAGCACACATTCCATGCAGATGAGGAATGAATCGTTCTTGATAATTCACCGCTCCCAGAAATGCCCGCAATTCTTTCACGTTCGTCGGTGACGGAGTTTTTCGGATCGCTTCCACCTTCTCTTCCGTCGGGTGTATTCCATGTTGATCGATCCGATGTCCGAGGAACTTCACCGAATTTTGAA
>CAZZEC010000284.1:0-4710 GCA_964652565.1 uncultured Bacteroidia bacterium | reverse complement strand
TCGCGTTCGTTTGGCAAATAGCTCCAACAAATCCCCCTCTATATCGTCGTGATATTCGGGTTTGCAGAACCATCGGAAGAGGTTCAACAGGAATTGAGGGGGGATATGTGGAGGGTTGGGTTTCATTATGAATCAGATTCTGTAATTGTATTGTGGAAGGATGAACAAAATCTCATAACTATATCTCAATAATTATGGATTTAATACTATTCCTTCTATACTATTCAATCTTGCTACTATTCCCCAGCCAAAGAAAAAATTTCCTACTCCTAGTAGCAATTCATTTTTGCCTTGCTGTAATTCCAGATCAATGGATGAATTTTCCAGAGAACATCGACCCGAGGGTTCTTTCATGCTAGATTCATTGTAATAGTTTTTCATCTTGTAGATCAACTGATCATTCAATACGATTCCCACTTCGTCGCTAAACCCCAGGTCCATGGCAACTGTTTGAGCTTTTTTTGATGTGATAGTCGTTTTTAACCAGACGAGTTTTCGATTGCTGCGATTGTTGTTTTTATCTCCTCCATATTTTCTTGTCAGGTTAATTAAGCCTAATCTTTCTGCATGTATCTCAGACCAATTCATGGTGTCAGTAGGAATATCCATTTTTTCGATATCCTTGCCTAATGGAAAAGAAACCGCTGGTGAAACCAACCACTTTCGAAGGTAATGTGGATCATTTTGGGTAGGATCGAATCCCGCCTGTTTTTGTAATCCCTCGACTTGATCATGTTTTACCACAACATTGGCAAATTTCGCATTTCCATCGAACGCGATGCTGCCGCTAGAGGTATTACCCAATAATTCAGGTACTACTAATGTAGGTTTTTGTGTCTCATTGATATATACTCGCATCTGCCTACCAGAAATGACTAATTTGACGTGATTCCACCCCTCAGCAGTAAAATTTGCAGGGCCCTGATAATGATTTAACATATCCCATAAGGTGATCCCTTTGATGATGGGTGCGTATTGGATAGCACTCTTATCTGTCGAATCTCCAGCGGCAGATGTTCTGAGATAGAACCACTCGTACTCTTCAGGACTTGCTCTTCTGAACTGAATCCCTACAAAACGCCCTCTGGTCAGTTCTACATCAAACTCAATAGTACCATCCTGAAATACTACATCTTTTAATACCACAGGAGGCTGATCTCTCAACAGCTCCATGCTGGCGGTTTCATTATGAGTAGAAAATGTTACCTGACCCGGTTGAAATTCCCAGTGAGATCCATCTAGTGCGATTAAATGTGTATTTCCTTGCCCCATCAACCATAATGGAAAAATGAATAAAATGTATACTTGATCAATATATTTCATATTTGATATTTATTATTACTAATAAATTTTTTCGTAGTGATGCATCGCGTCTTTACTAACACCCGATGGATATTATTCATCCATCAACGATTCCACGGGATTCACCCGTGCTACTTTCAACGTCTGCACACTCACCGTCAACCAGGCGATCAATAAGGTCACCCCTGCTGCACCTGCGAAATACCACCATTGAAGGTCAATTTTATACACAAAATTTTCCAGCCACCGTTGAGTAATCAAATACCCAATGGGGAGTCCTATAAGTATGGCAATCAATACCATTTTAGTAAAATCAGCAGAGAGCAACTGAACTAATTGATACATACTGGCTCCCAGCACTTTTCGAATACCTATTTCTTTTTGTCTACGTTCCGTTGTGAAAATGGCTAGACCCAATAAACCCAAACAAGAGATGAGTATGGCTAGACCACTGAAGTATTGGGATAATATAGCCACTCTGGATTCAGATCGGTATAATGCGTCGTATTCTTCATCAACAAAACTAAATTCAAAGGGTATGCCTGGATTGAACTGTTCATACATATCTTCAATCTTTGCTAGTGCAGTTTTTTCAGCGCCTGCCTCAATTTTTATCCATATGTTATCCCCAAAATTATTACTCGGACTAAACAATGAAAATATGCAAGGATTCACATCTTGATACAGGGATTGAAAATGAAAATTTTCAGTTACTCCTATAATTTGGACCTGATTTCCCCAGAAAGTGATAGTTTGGCCTATGGGATCTTTTAGTCTCATTCGGTCAACAGCTGCTTGATTAAGAATAACTTTTGATGTATCTGCCCCAAATGCTCTAGAAAAAGATCTCCCTTTCTTGATCTGTATCCCTAAGGTTTCTATGTAATCATAATTTACATTAAATACGTTGATCCGTAAACGCTCATTTTCGGCTCTTCCATCCCAGTCTATTCCTCCCGTAAAATTCATTACATCTAGAAATGAAGTATTGGAATTCGTTGCATTGATTACTTCTGGCAAGATCTTGACTTGAGATATGAAATTTTCCAACTTATCTTTAAGATTACCTTCCTTTTGAATAGATATTATATTTTCCCGATTATAACCCAGGTTTTTCTCCTGTATAAAAGACATTTGCCGGTATACTACAAAAACAGAAACTATAAAGATGATCGTAATTGAAAATTGGAAAATGACTAATGCTTTCCTTACCCATATTTCACCTAGATTTACTTCAAGCTTCCCTTTCAATACTTTGACAGGTTTAAATCCAGAAAGGTATAGTGCGGGATAGGAGCTGGCAATTAGTCCCGTTAATGCACTAATTCCTAAGAATAAAAGAAGAAGTAAAGGATTTGTTGGCAAAGCTAGCTGTTTTCCCGTAATTATGTTAAATTGCGGCAGAACAGCTAAAATAATGAGGTAAGCTCCAATGAGAGAAATGAATGATAAAAGCAGCGATTCTGTTATAAATTGGTAAATGAGTTTAAGCTGTGTTGCCCCCATTGTCTTTTTTACCCCAATTTCCTTCATCCTAATACTGGATCTGGCAGTGGATAAATTCATAAAATTGATGCAAGCCATGAGAAGGATTAATACAGCAATTACAGAGAACAGCCATACATACTCAATTCTTCCACCTGCTTGTTGGCCATTCTCAAACTTATTGTATAAGTATTGATTCGAATACTTTTGTAATATGAACTGTGATCGATCGGTTCCTCTGTTTGAGGCTACTAGCTCAGATATTTTTTTCCCTATTTCTTCAGGATTAGTACCTTCCTTTAACACTAAGCATGTTGCTGCCTGATCATTCGTCCACAAATGTATACCTGGATTATTCTCTGCATAAAAATCATAAGAAAAAATCGCATCAAACTGATCTGTAGCGTAGGATGGAAGATCTTTAAATACCCCACGTACTGTAAATAGCCCTCCCATGGTATCAAAGTTGTTCCCTTCAATAGATTTACCTGTAGCTTCTTCGGGATCAGAAAATAGCTGCCTAGCAATAGATTCAGAAATAATAATCCCATATTTATCTGACTTTTGAAGAAAATTGTTTCCATATAATAAGGGGAATGAGAACATCTCGAGGTAATCGGGTTCTACAAATATGGGAAGCGCTTTTATATGTTGGCCTTCATAAGTCAGTATTCCCCGAAATATTCCATGAGTTTTGATGGATGAAGCATTTTCTACTTGAGGTATTTCCGCTTTCATATTTAGGGCTAATGGACCAGGAGTCCAGTCAACTACATTTACACCATCAGGTGTAGAATATTCCTGCAGGACTCGGTACAATTGATTCCCTTTTTCGTGAAATGCATCTACGTGCAATTCATCCTGCACCCAGAGGTAAATCAATAGTACGCAGGCCAGACCGGTAGATAATCCAATGATATGGATAAGAAAGGTGCTTTTGTTTCTCAAAAAACTGCGATAAGAAATGAGAATGTTATGTTTTAGCATGGCAGGATATATTATAGAGTTATTATTGGTGAAAAGTGGGCGAATAATTCCTGGTCTGAATAGCAGTAACACGTCGAATAACATACGCCATTGCGCACGGTGTAAAGAATGCGTTTGCGTTCGTTTAGCAAATAATTCCAACAAATCTCCCTCGATATCATCGTGATATTCAGGTTTGCAAAACCATCGGAAGAGGCGTAGCAAAAATTTGGGAGGGATAGGAGTTTTCATTAGGAAAGCTTGGGTTTGAGTGCTGATGGAGAAATTGCCTCCCAGAGTTTATTTCTTGTATCCCTGGTATATTCTAATGCCTGTTGGCCTTGTGCTGTGATTGTAAAAAAGAGCTTGGGTCTACCCACCCGATCGGGAGAGGATTCTCCCTTTTTAGAAGTGAGATAACCCTTTTTTTCCATTCTTCTCAAAGCCGTCTGCAGTGCGCCTACACTTACTTTTCGTTCTAGGCGCTTTTCTATGTCTTCTTTGATAGATACTCCATAAGCTTCGGGATGCAGAATGCCTACTGTAAGTAGAACAATCTCTTCAAATTCTCCTAGTCTATATTTTTTCATATTGATTCCTAATTGTAGTAAAATAAAATACGGGAATATATCTATTAATTCCTAATTGTAGTAAAATTAAATTTGGTAGTCATATATTGGGACAAACAGTATTGAAATCTTTATGAAGAAATATCGATATTGTCGATTTATTAGCCTTAAAAAGATGAATATATAATCTTATCTAAATTGCAATGCATAATCAGTCAGCAGACAAAGACGCCAACTCCTTTGATAAGATTATTAAAGAAAATCTAGAAGCTACTATCCTTCCCTTGATCGAGCAATTGCTAAATATTCACGTACAGAGGTTTGAGACCCTTACACAAAAACTTCAGGTTACTTTGGAACGCGAGCCCGACTTTATACGAATTGTAGA
>CAZZEC010000283.1:0-4880 GCA_964652565.1 uncultured Bacteroidia bacterium | reverse complement strand
TTTAAAAGAGAAGGAAAGGAATGGGGAAAGGACATGGAAGCATCATTGCAAAGTTTCATAGATTCTGGGTTGAAAGGACTAGAGCCTTCTTTTTCAGATGTCGCTTCTGTACATTCCCTGTATCCCTATCTTTCTACATTCAATGTCTGGACGAATTCACTATATGTCAACTCTGTATTGCACCTCGAATCTGAAGTAGATGCTAGTATTGCACAGGTCTTAGATATAGCAAAGGCTGCCAAAAAGATGGGCATTGACATATTGGTAACTAATCCATCACCTATAAGTTGGGGTGGTCCTGAAAATAAAACGGATCAACAATTAAATATCCAAGCGAAATCACTTGATCAGCTAGGGAAGAAGTTGAGAGAAATGGGAATACAACTTGCATATCACAATCATGACGCAGAAATGCGCGAAGGAGCTCGTGAGTTTCATCATATGATGAACGGTACTGATGCTGCTAATGTAAAGTTGTGCCTGGATGCTCATTGGATATACCGTGGTGCTGGGAACTCCGAAGTAGCTGTGTTTGATATTATAAAACTGTATGCTGATCGAATAGTAGAACTTCACTTGAGACAGTCCCATGATGGTATTTGGAGCGAGGTATTTGAAGAAGGAGACATCGATTACGTAAAATTAGCCGATGAATTGCGCAAGCGCAGGCTAGACCCTCTGATTGTGCTAGAACAAGCTGTTGAGGAAGGTACACCGCACACGATGAATTCTATAGAAGCGCATAACCGAAGCATGAAGTACGCAGAACATGTATTCGTAGGCTAAAAACCCGTCCCATATGGTTACCTTAATTAGGAAATATCCACTCTTTTTTTATTTCCTCTTAGCCTATGCAATTACATGGGCCATTCTATGGCCTCTCATTCAACAATTTGAATATATTCAACCTCAAACTGTGAAATATGAACTATGGCACAGCCTAGGAGCATTGGGACCCGCAATTGGAGCGTTGATAACTGTACTGTGTTTATCAAAAACCAAACAAAGAGCTTTTTGGTCAAGGTTTCATACCCGTACTTTTCTTCGTCCTGTGAATGCATTGCTGATTTTTAGTCCGGTTTTTTTATTCCTCTTTGCAATAGGAATCAACTGGTTGATGAAAGGTTATGGTTTCGATATATCTGTTTTTCGGAAGGAGAAAGGCCTTACAAGTTCCTTAGACAATGTGATTTATTTACTTCCCATGGTCTGTTATGGCATATTTGAAGAGATTGGGTGGAGAGGGTTTGCGCTTCCAGAGCTTCAAATTCGTTTTAATGCATGGCAGAGTTCTCTTATTTTGTTCACATTCTGGGCGCTTTGGCATATCCCCATGTTTTTCTATCGATTTGACTATGATATCACATTGACTATAGGCTTTGCTATTGGGCTTATGTTTGGGACGTTTTTGCTCACCGGCATTTTTAATAATAATAACAATAGTGTGATTGCTACCATTATTTGGCATGTCCTTTGGAATGTGTTTTCCCCTTTGGACCCTGAAGGATTATCCGCTTATATGTCAATGAGTATTATGATAATCGTCATAATTATTTTCATTTTTTGGAAGCCTAAATATTTATCTCAACGCCACTTGATCCATAAAGATTAATTCTGTCTTTCGAAATCAGAAACACTGGTGATTCCAAGGCAATCAATCCCTTCATGTTAGGAATAAATTAGTATCAATCTCAGTTCAAGCAAATTTGCACTCAGTTAAATAACATCGAAAAGAAGGAGAAAAGTATCTTCTTACACCCCGATAGTGGGATGTACAAAAGTTGGATCAATAAATGCAGGAATTGGAGAACGACACTTGACATCGATCATATCCATGAAATACAATAATTAACAAAACGTGTATATCAATTGAATTTAGAATTGCTTCAGAATGGGGTCATACCTTAGTGAAAAAAAGATTTTTTACTCTTAAGGGAATGGAAGTCTTCTATTAAGTTGTCTAATTGGAAATAACTCTACACATGAAGAATTCTATACTCATTGTATGTCTCATTATACTAAATGCCATTCAGGCTTTGGGACAGACTTTCACTGTAAAAGGCTCTGTGGAGATCGCAAACCCCTCTAATGTCGCCAAGGGTGCATCAGCTGCACTGATTACGACAGAGGGTAAACCCTACAAAGGAGCATTTGCAGATGATAATGGCAATTTTGAGATACCAGAGGTTGAACCTGGATCATACCAACTTAGCATCGGATATGTAGGATATGAGACTTATACAAAAGATATTACCCTCATTGATCAATCCATAGATGTCGGAGTAATCATACTCGACGAACGGACCTATAATTTAGGAGAGGTAAAAATTGAAGGACATCAAACACCTGCTATTCAAAAAGGTGATACCACTGAATTTAATGCAGATGCCTATAAAACCAACCCCGATGCGGATGCACAGGATTTAATCGAAAAACTACCTGGAGTAGTATTAGACCGGGGTAGAGTCCAGGCACAGGGCGAAGATGTACGTCAGGTACTGGTAGATGGAAAACCATTTTTTGGAAATGATCCAACGGCTGCTTTAAGGAATTTACCGGCAGAAGTCGTCCAGAAAATCGAGATCTTTGATCAGCAAAGTGAACAATCACAATTCACGGGTTTTAATGATGGCAATACGCAGAAGACCATTAACATCGTTACTCGTCCTGGAATGAGAAATGGAGAATTTGGAAAAATGTATGCTGGATATGGCCAGGATAATACCTATCAAGGGGGAGGCAATATCAACATATTTAACGAAGATCAAAGAATATCTATTATTGGACAAACCAACAATATCAATCAACAAAACTTTTCAACTGAAGATCTCCTGGGTGTGGTAGGGAGCTCTGGTTCCAGACGGGGTGGATTTGGAGGAGGTGGTGGTAGAGGTGGAAGAAGAGGCGGCCGCGGAGGAGGTGGGACTAGTGTCAATGATTTTCTAGTAGGTACACAAAATGGCATTTCCGAAACACATAGTTTGGGAATTAATTATTCAGACAATTGGGGTAAAAAATGGGAAGTTTCTGGTAGCTATTTCTTCAACTATCAGGATAATAATGCACTGGAAGATATCAACCAAACCTATTTCCTCGAAGGGGTGTCCGATCAGGACTATGCTGAATCCAATCAGACAGATAGTAGGAATATCAACCACCGTTTCAATTCAAGGATGGAATACAATATAAATACAAAGAGTTCTCTGATCATCATTCCACGATTAACTGTGCAGGAAAATGCTGGCACTGAACGCACAGAAGGATTTACCTTCCAGGGAGCTGAACAACTCAACTCATCTAACTCATTGTTTAGTTCCGACCTATCCGCAGTGAACTTTTCCAATATGATCCTGTATCGCCAGCGTTTTGAAAAACGAGGAAGGTCTTTCTCCGTTAGACTTCAAACTGGGTATAATGAAAATAACGGTGATAACGATTTAGAGTCAGATATCAATTACTTCACTCGACCCATATCTTTTGATACGCTGAGACAACGCTCCAATCTTGTAAGTGATCAATGGAGCTTGGGAGCGAATATTTCTTATACAGAGCCACTTTCCCAAACCATGATGCTCCAAACATTTTATGAAATTGAGCCTCAATGGAATGATTCTGAAAAAGAAACGCTTGCATTTCAAGAAATAACCAATGATTACACGAGACTGGATACCGGGCTTAGCAGCACATTTTCCAATCTCTATTTATCCCAACAGATAGGAACTGGGATCAGATATTTTACACAGAATAGAAAATTGATGGGGATGATACGTGTAGCTTATCAATGGGCTAACCTTGACAACGAACAGGTGTTTCCATCAGATTTCGACATCTCTCGTACATTCAGAAATGTCATTCCCATGGCCATGATGCGTTATCGTATCAATCAGCAAAAAAACTTTATGCTGTTTTATCGTCCCTCTACACAAGTACCCTCTGTTACTCAATTACAAGATGTATTGGACAATAGTAACCCGATTCGCCTAAGCATTGGTAATTCTGATTTGGAACAAAATATCCAACATCGATTGTTCATGCGCTATTCAAGTACCAAAACGGAAAAAGGGCAGATCTTTTTTCTGTTGCTAAGTGGTAGTTATGCAGATAACTATATTGGAAATAATACGATTATTGCCAATCGCGATACAACACTTGCCAATGGAGTAACCTTGCAGCAAGGTGGGCAGCTATCGCAACCTGTAAACATAGATGGATATCGCAATTTGCGTTCCGTACTAACGTTTGGTTTTCCCGTCCGTTTCCTGAAGTCAAATCTTAATCTCAATCTCACAGCTGACTATACGCGTTCTCCTGGACTCGTCAATAATGAAACTAACTTTGCCAATTCGGGAACTTTAGGATTAGGCGTCGTATTGAGTAGTAATTTTAGTGAAAAAGTAGACTTCACCATTTCTTCCAGATCAAATGTCAGTCAGGTGGAAAATTCCTTACGTACAGATCTCAATCAGGAGTATTTCAATCAAAATACTAGCTTGCGTTTAAACCTCATCTTTTGGGATGGAATGGTATTTCGATCAACGATTGCCCATCAATTGTACAGTGGATTGTCAGATGGATTCAATGACGATTTTATTTTGTGGAATATGGGTCTTGCCAGGAAGTTTTTGAAAGACGACAGAGGTGAGCTACAAGTATCTGTCTTTGATTTGCTCAAGCAAAATAATAGTATATCGAGAACCATTAGCGATGCATATATACAGGATGTACGTACCAATGTACTTCAACAATATGTGATGTTGACCTTTACCTATCAACTGAGGCATTTTAAGATATAAATAAATACTCATGATATACTGTTCCTAAACATGTAGAATATTTTGTCGTAAGAACTTCTATACATAGGGTTGTGCCTAAATCAAGGT
>CAZZEC010000282.1:0-4947 GCA_964652565.1 uncultured Bacteroidia bacterium | reverse complement strand
AAATAACTTTGCAATCGCAAATATCAATTAATTGATTTTCTTCGTCATATTAAATTTATAAATATTTCTATCCTCTAATCTTATGAAGAATTTTTACCTATTTTTATAGGACACCCTCTCAACCCTCAACTATAATTGTAAATGAATTTTAATAGGACTACAAACCTCACCTGATGAAATTTTTCTTATTGTTTTTTATCCTATTTCCTTTCTTACTCGCAGCTCAAAACTTACCAGGATCAAAGTTGAGTATAAAAAAGGCTACGGACGAGATTAACCTGGATGGAAAGCTGGATGAACAAGCCTGGAAAGAAGCCCAGGTGGCCAAAAATTGGAACCTCAATTATCCGATAGACACAGCTCTGGCACCTTTCCAGACAGAGGCTCGTATGACTTTCAACAATCAATTTCTCTATGTTTCCTTTGTCTGCTATGATGATGAAACGCCAGATGTGATATATTCATTACGACGTGATTTTGAATTTGCACTCAATGATTTTGTAGGTGTTAATATTGGCCCTTTCAATGACAAACTAAATGGGTTTTTCTTTTCTGTAACCCCAGAAGGGGTTCAACGAGAAGGGATAGTCATCGGTGGGGGGGCTGGAGGTGACGCATTCAACACTTTCTGGGATAACAAATGGTATTCCGAAGTAGTCCGATATCCTGATAAATGGATTGCCGAATTGGCGATTCCCTTTAAGAGTATTCGCTATAAAAACGGGATCAACGAATGGAACATTATTTTTGATCGATCGGACAATAAGCGAAATCAAATATCCTCCTGGATTCGCACACCTATACAATATAGTACAGGTATGTTTGCTTATTCCGGTCAATTGGTCTGGGAAGATCCCATTCCTCCTTCAAGCAAGAATATATCTTTTATCCCATACGTATCAGGCAGTTTGTCCCGAGATAGTGAAGTCCAACCAACAGAAAAAGCATCTGACATTCAACTCGGTTTCGACGCTAAGGTTGGCCTTTCTCCATCCTGAAATCTGGACCTCACAGTGAATCCCGATTTTTCTCAAGTAGAAGTAGATCAACAAGTGATCAATCTGACACGGTTTGAGTTTAGGTTTCCTGAACGCAGACAATTATTCCTGGAAAATAGTGATTTATTTAATCGAGCAGGAGTTTCAGAAGCCCGTGTATTTTTTTCCCGTAGAGTAGGGTTGGTTCGGGATTCAAGTGGATTATTTCAAAGAATTCCTATTCTGTACGGTGCACGACTGAGCGGTTCGATTAATGAGAAATGGAGATTGAGTGTGCTCAATACTCAAACAAAGAGGCAACTCTCCCTGGGTTTACCTGCTCAAAACTTTACTGTTGCTACCCTTCAACGAAATTTCTGGGCACAATCCAGTGTATCCTTAACCTTTGTAAATAAGCAAAGCTGGGGAGTCCGTGATGCTGATACTGCCATTTTCTTTCATGAAAGTATCTTTCGTGAGCTAAACCGAAATAATCGGACGATAAGGCGAAAAAACACCTACAACCGTGTGTTAGATATTGATCTGGAATTACTCAGCAAAGATAATAAATGGCATAGCAGTTTCTTTGTTGCGCAAACATTCGACGATTTTCACCAAAGAGACAATCGGGCTGCGGGAATGTTCTTCGAGTATACTACCCGAAGCGTATATGTCAGATTGAGACCTAGTTACATAGGAGAAAATTTCAATGCAGAAGCAGGATTTGTTCCCAGTTATCAGGTATATCCCGGCCAAATTAATATGAGAGGTGAGTTTAACTATTTTTCTTATCCAAATGCACAATCTATTGTTTCGATGGGACCAATAGCAAAAGTAACACATACCTATATACCGGATGGTACGCTCACAGATAGAGAATATTCTCTGGGATATCAGATGAACTTTATCAATACTTCTACCCTGGAAGTTTCCTATAATTACATTTTCCAGCAACTCACCAATAATTTTAACCCAATTGATAGGAATACCTATTCCCTTTTCCTTGAAGGAGAGCAATATGACTGGCATACTGTTACTGCTTCACTACAAACCAATACCCGAACTAGATTAAATGCCCTGATTCAAAGCACCTATGGAGGATTTTACAACGGAAATATCCTTAACCTCAATGGAGAACTTAACTTTCGGTATCAGCCCTATGGAAATATTTCCTTAAGGTTTGATTACAACGACCTCAATTTGCCAGAAAATTATGGTAAGGAAAAATTGTTTCTCATAGGTCCGCGCATTGACCTTACGTTTACTGATAAACTATTTCTCACCACTTATTATCAGTACAATAATCTGCTGGACAATATGAACCTCAATATGCGGTTTCAGTGGCGTTATCAACCTGCATCAGACTTTTTCATCGTGTATACTGAGAACTATCTACCCAAAGACTTCAGCAGTAAAAACCGCGCGCTGTTGTTCAAACTCACCTACTGGTTGAATATCTAATCTAGCTCTCTCTACTCTACATTGATTTACCTAAAGATCCACTACGGCCGTCTGGACTTTTGAGTAGAAGGCTTTCTGGGAGTAGGTGTTCTTGTTGGTTTTGTTCTTGGACTGGGTGTACGTGGAGAAGTTCTTGGAGAAGAAGTTCTTTGAGAAGGACGCACCCACTTTCCCCGATGATATTCGCTAGGTCTGGAAGACTCGCGAGGTTGTTCACTACTCCTTACGGGACGCCTTACCACAGGTTTACGCGTTGATGGATCTACACGGTAGGGTTTTCTATCCGTTTCTCTGGGTGGAGTAACTGTACGTTGTGGTTCATCGCGTGTCGGAGTTTCCACTCTTCTTCTAACGGGATCTCTATCAGGGGTCCGACTTTGATAGATCGGGTCTATGTCAGTATTGGGTCTGCGAGAAATGCTTCCATCAGGTCTACGCGATCTATTAAGCGTAGGATAGGACCTTGATTTACTGGAGAGATAAGCAGTACGGTCCATGATCCTGGAACCATCTGGCCTTCTTGATACGTACCTGCGATAGTTATCTTCCAGTCTTCCATATTCTCTGAGCCTGTCTATCCTTCTTCCATCATCCACTAACCACACCCTATTATAAACATATCTGTTCCGTTGTACCCATGTACCTACATACGTTGTCGAGGCATAATAAGACCTGGGATAGCGCTCATAATGCCTAATGTAGATATGTGAGAAATGAGGGTAATAGTAATGATGTCTGGGAATATCAAAATACCACGATACAAAGAAGTAGGATGGAAGATTAAATACTACCATGGTACGGTCTGAACCCCAGTAGAATCCCAAATGGTGCCAATAAGGTCTGGGATACCAGTAGGGATGTCTATACCACCAGGGATAGCCAATCCAGTAAGGATAGGGATCTACATGATGATATACGTGAATTTCACGGTCTTCCGCTACATCAGGACTTCGATATACAGGAGGATCTGCTTCGTACTCGTCATAAAACTCCTGTGCAGCTGCTTCTAATTCATCTCTGGCATCAGGATTTTGCTCCAATTCGTCTTTCCATTTTTCCAGCTCCTCTGCATTGCGTTGCGCAGCGATCAGATGTAAGGAGTCAGCCATCTGAAGTACTCTTTCTGGATGTTGCCTGTACATGGCTCCAGCCCTTACAGATATGGTAAAATGATCATTGAGGATATCCAGAACTTCTGGTAAACCTATGAGTTGGTTGACACTGGCAGGTATAGGATCTGGATAGGGTTTCAGCAAATGAACTACATTTTCATTAAAAATTATATTGATCTCATCAACGATCTCAGCAATCTTCCGCTCAGACTTGTCTTGTCTTACACTTTCGGCTATTTCATGAATTTCTTCTGGATATTCTTTCAATAATTCTGTGAACGCCCGCCGGGAATATTCCCCACTGCTGATTGCACTAATCAACGCAGGATACCTTACAAGCGTATACCATTTTTCTTGCTCAGTGCGCGATTTACCTTCCATTACCTCACTGAAACGCTGTTGGGTCTCCTCCTTAATATCGTTTAACTTAAGTATTATCTCCGGCGATTTACATACCTCGAGAATAGCAATACGTATATCTTCCGGATACAACACCAATGCATAAATAGCCTCCTGATCCTCTGTATTGAGTGAATCTATGATAATTCCTCCACTCTGACTTAGTCCCCAGAAAGGGTGCATGGCAACATAAATCCCTATTATCCACCTGACTACATCCTTTTTCATATTTGAAAGATTAGGTTATATATGTGCCAGAAAATTGTTACTATTTATCGCAATCAACAAGATACTGGATCATATGCCCTTTTGAGTTTTGTCAGTATGGATAGTTATTTCAGATTTCATTATGTATTGAATATCGGGGCAATACCTTCGAATTTCACCTAGCATACAGAATCGGTAAGAATCTAATTGTTTTATATTTTAAAATACTGTTATTGAGGATTACAACATTTTTTTCTAATTTATAGATGCGAAACAAATATGATATAACAATTTATTCACTCGACAATATTACACCCATCAGGGAGTAATGATAAAATCAATACATCTATGAACATCATTCTCATCATCCTGCAGTTATTTGTGGCACTGAACATACTTCGGATCTGGTTGATAACCAATCAGAGATCCAGTGTTTTCCGGGGTGGCGACGGCGAGGCAAAGACTTTGCGCGAAGAATTTAAATATTATGGGTTACCGCTTTGGTTCATGTATTTGGTAGGAAGTCTCAAGGTTGCAGCCGCCGCGGGCCTGATCGCGGGAATTTGGATGCCCAATTTAATTCCCTATGCTGCCGGAGGGCTAATCGTGCTTATGCTTGGCGCAGTTGCCATGCATATCAAGGTCAAAGATAAGCTGAAGACCAATCTACCTGCGCTTACCATGCTCATCCTATCGACAGCCATACTCTTAATGGCACTCTATACATAAATTAGCTTACCTGTATAAACTACATTTAGATGAAAAAACGTAGGCACTTATGTAGATTTTAA
>CAZZEC010000281.1:3560-4959 GCA_964652565.1 uncultured Bacteroidia bacterium | reverse complement strand
TGCAGGATTGATTAGATCCCACTTTCTTCAATTGCTGTCCGTATAGTTGTTAGTTCCTGTGAGGATAAATTAAGCTCCATGGCTTTGGCATTTTCCGTAGCCTGCTTTACGTTACGAGCACCCACTAGTGCTATTACAGAAGGTTGACGAATCGTCCAGTGTATAACAAGTTGTGCCAATGTTGAATTATGCGCTTCTGCAATGGGACGGATACGATCCAGAAATTGATTGGTTTTGCGAATAAAATCGGGCTGAAATTGAGGGGTTCTGGGTCTGTGATCTCCCTCAGCAAATTTATAGTCTGGGGTTATTTTTCCTGTAAGTAGACCCCTTTGCAGCGGACTATATGCAAGGATCTGCATATTCTTTTCTATAGCCTGAGGGATTACATCTTGCTCTATTCCCCTGTGTACCATGCTATATGGGACCTGATTTGAAACAAGTGGAACAACTTGTAATGCTTCCTCCACCTGAGCAGTATTGTAATTACATACTCCTGCAGCACGTATTTTCCCCTCTTCAAGAAGTTGTGACATGGCTTCCATAGGTTCTTCAATTGGAGTATCCAAATCTGGCCAGTGAATTTGTAATAGATCGATATAGTCTGTTCCCAATCTCCGAAGGCTGTCTTCACATTCCTTTATTACGCTTTCTTTTTTCGCGTGTCTCCGTACAAAGGTCTTGCTTCCATCGGGATTGACGGTCTCAACTTGTATTTTCCCTTCATCAGCATCCCATCGCAGTCCAAATTTGGTCAGTAACTGTAGCTGCGTGCGGTCTTTCCCTTTAATGGCTTCTCCTACTAATTCTTCACTGAGTCCGAATCCGTAGACCGGTGCAGTATCAATAGATGTGATTCCATTATCTATTGAGGCATGTATAGCTTCAATGGCATCTTTCCTGTCTGTACCTCCCCACATCCATCCTCCTATTGCCCAGGCGCCAAAAGTTATTGGGGTAATATTTACTTTGCTGTTTCCTAATTGTCGGTATTCCATATAGTTTTCTGTTGAGCAATAAAACTAGAAAAAGCTCAATGGATCACAAAAGTATTTTTTAAAGCTCAGACTTCTCTTCCAAATTCAGCTTATCGAATATATTGACCATTTATCGAAAAGTTTTTGAATAGGTGGGGATAGCATATAGTTTTATTGATACAATAAATGAAATATTCAATTTATTATTTAATGGTATTTTTAATTAAGAATCAAGCACTTGTCATTGTATTCACATTTCTTGTTTATATATATACTGGTTGTTTGAAAGTACCTGATGAAAGTATTGAGCCTGAAACAACCGAAAACCAGGAAGGCCCGCTTGGAGATCTAATTATTCCCGCTGATTTCAATTTTGAAATGAGTAATAATCAAAGTGTTTCCATTAAACTTATGGACCGAGA
>CAZZEC010000281.1:0-3460 GCA_964652565.1 uncultured Bacteroidia bacterium | reverse complement strand
AGTGCACCAGGCAATTTCAATGCGATTGGGTATAATACCGAAGATAATCTGATTTATGGAATAAGGAAAGATGAAAAGAGCTACTATCTATGGCAACTGGATGCTGAAGGGAATGTAAATGACTTAGGATCTGTTCCTGGATTGGGAGCGGGGACAGGATTTAATTACACAGGAGATTTTGATACGAATGGAAATCTAATACTCGCTGGAAGAATTAATAATTTCTGGACACTTATTTCGGTAGATGTAAGCGAATCTTCCAGTAGTACATCGACCCAAACCTTAACAGCCATAGGATCTATAAGTGGCATTCACGATATCAGTTACAATGCTACGCATGATAAGTTCTACTCCATGGATCAGGATGGTCATTTTGTCATGATTGATCCATCGATGGGGACTATACAAAGATTAGGTAACTTTTTTGAAACGACAGGTCCTGGAGCATTTGGTGCAGTATGGTCTGACTCAAATGGTGACGTATATTTCTCTCAAAATTCTACGGGAAATATTTTTAAAGCATCCTTAAATAATTCGGGGTTACCAACCAGAACTACTTTTGTCATGCAAGGTGAACCCACCGGAAGCAACGACGGGGCTTCATGTGTTCAGGCGGCATCTCCATTTATTGATTCAGACGATGATGGGGTATTTGATGATGTAGATGCCTATCCAAATGATCCAACTAAAACTTATGTATCCTATGTCCCTGCACAAGGTGCTCAAGGGACCTATGCATTTGAAGACAGATGGCCTGAAACCGGTGATTACGATTTCAATGACCTGGTCATGGATTATAATTACGAATATTTGCGCAACCGGATAAATCAAACAGCGAGAATTGTATTCAATCTTACTGTGCGTACAGTGGGTGCAGCTTATCAATTGGGATTTGGTATTTCATTTGACAACATTGAAGCAACAAATATTATCGATGTAGCTGGGACTCAGGCGCCTTCGATCTCTACCAACTTTACAGGGGTGGAACAGGGACACGCAAAGGCTGTAATTATTGCATTTGATAACATACACGAACTTATGGGACATCAGCCGGGTGTATTTATTAATGCTGGGAAAGGCAAGAGTGCTGAAGAATATAACATGACTATTCAGATAGATTTAGCCAGAGCGGTGGATAATGTAGGTACCATCAATCCCTTTATTTTTACCCGGGGGGTGAGAGGAAATGAAATTCATCTGAAAGGATTCACTCCCACTACCTTGGCTAATACCAACAAATTTGGAACATTTGACGATGCATCAAGTGGAAATAATACCTACACAACGGCCCAAGGTATGCCATGGGCACTAAATTTTCCTGAAACGTTTACGCCAATGCAGGAGACCAACAACATATTGGATGGATATCCTAGCTTTAGATCTTGGGTTACTTCTGGAGGTCTTCAGAACATAGATTGGTATAAGATCAGTAATTCTCGTCAAGAAAAGTTATATATCCGGGTCCCTAAGGACCCACAATAATTGTTCACAATTTTATTTCGACGTCGCTCATCGGAAATGACTGGCAGGTTAATACATACCCTGCCTTTTTTTCTTGTTCACTAAGTCCAATATCCACTTTCATCCCTACGTCTCCTGCAATACATTGTGCCTTACAGGTAGTACATATCCCTCCCTTACAGGAGTAGGGTAACGCTAAGCCATGTGTCAGACCGGCATCTAAAATAGACTGATCAGAGGCTACAGCTAGGACATGGATTTCATCTCTCATGTGAATCTTCACTTGGTAATCCTGTCTTACTTCATTTTTAGCTGCTAGTTTAGGTGCCCCATTCATGGAAGAAAGAAGATGATCAAGGGGAGCATGATAATATTCCTGGAATACATACATGGGATCTATCGCATGTTTATCCATCGCTTTTATCGCTTCCTCCATCATTGCTTCAGGACCACATATATAATATCGCTTGGTATACTCATCCACCATAAACAGGTCCAGGATTAGCTCATATACTTGTTCCCGATCCAAATGCCCTGTGAGTCCTTTCCAATTGGCCGGAGGTTGTGATAATACATGGACCACGGTTAACCGATCCTTCCATTGTTCTTTCAATTGTATTAAGGAGTGTTTGAAGATAATATCCTCTTCTCTACGATTTCCATACCATACAGTCACTTTACTATCGGGTTCAGCTATAAGGACTGAAGTTAGCATTGACATAAGCGGGGTGATACCACTTCCTGCTCCAATCAGGATGTAGTGTCTACGATGTGTTACATCTATGTTAAGCGTGAAATTACCCATAGGAGGCAATACTTTAAGGGTATTTCCTTCATGGACGTGATCCATAAGATATCCTGAGACGATACCGTTCGGTATTCGTTTAATGGTTACACACAATTGTTGATCCGAATATGGGGAACTGGAAAGGGAAAACGCACGTCGATGGATCTCTCCCTTAATATCTATTTCCAGCGTAATATATTGGCCTGGTACGTACTTCCAAAGATCGCCTTCGGGCTGTTGAAAATATAATGAAAAAGCCTCGCTCGTCTCTGCTACTTTTCGTATAACTGTTAATTCATGAAGCTTACTATCCATAAATACATCTTCTCGTTAATATATATATTAGATCAACTCACGCTAAGGGAGCAGAGTTGACTTTGTTTAACCTGTAACGCCCTAAATACGTTATAAATAAAGTAAGATTATTTAACAACAATGTATGAATGCAAACATCCCCCCATCATCCCAACAAAGAATTGTCATTATAGGTGCAGGCTTCGGCGGTATTAAGTTGGCGCAAGCATTATCTAAACTTGACTATCAGGTTGTACTAATTGACAAAAACAATTATCATACTTTTCAACCTTTACTTTATCAAGTGGCTACAGGAGGTCTGGAACCGGATTCGATTGCTTTTCCTCTTAGAAAATTATTTTCAGGGAAGGAAAATGTAGCTATTCGTGTAGCTGAAGTAGAACGGGTAGACACACCCATGAAGAGTGTTCATACTTCGATCGGAGTGATATCCTATGATCACTTGGTAATAGCGACAGGAAGCACAAATAATTTTTTCGGGAACGAATCAGTAGCTGAAAATGCGTTTGCTTTGAAAACGGTACCAGAGGCATTAGATTTGAGGAGCATGATCCTACAGAACTTTGAGCAAGCTGTAAGGACAGATGATATGGATTTAAGGAAAAAATTAATGCAATTCGTCATCGTTGGTGGAGGGCCTACAGGAGTGGAGACCGCCGGTGCGTTAGCGGAATTAAAACGTCATGTACTGCCTAATGACTATCCAGAACTGGATTTTAATAATATGCAGGTTCATTTAGTAGAAGCAAGTTCGCGCCTTTTGCCGGGGATGAGTGATTCCTCTGGAGAAGATTCCCAACATGCGTTAGATAAATTGGGAGTAAAAGTCTGGCTCAATACACTGGTAGAGAATTTTGACGGAGAGCTTGTAGAAACGAAAGATGGTCCGAATTTTGA
>CAZZEC010000280.1:0-4971 GCA_964652565.1 uncultured Bacteroidia bacterium | reverse complement strand
GCTTACAAGTAGGTGATTTTTCTGAAGCACAAAAAGTGGCATTCCTTCAATTACTGCGCATGTATTTGGGCAAAATGAAATCACCTATTGACGAAGATTACTTCGCAAGGATTGAAGAGGATGGCATTGATCAGATATACTTTGCCTGGGCAGGATCTTTGGATATTGGGGAAAGACACTATTATAGAATACACGCACCGTCTATAGTGATTGAGTATGACAATACACAAAACAATGCGAACCATATACATACAGTATGGAGAGATCCTGTAAATGATTTTGGAGAAGATCTTTTGAAACAGCATTATGAAACTGCAGAGCATCATAAAAAATAAATATTAACTCTTTTTGAAATCTAATTTACACTATGCAAAGACCGTTAAAAGTACTTGTAGTGGGTTGTGGGAATATGGGTGCTTCTCATGCGAGAGCTTATCATAAAATGGATGAATTTGAAATTGTAGGCTTAGTAAGCAGAGGACCGGAAAGTAGAAATAGACTATCTGAAGAATTGGGGGGAATCCCTACCTTCGGAGACTTTTATACAGCGCTGGCTGAGACCCAGCCTGATGCTGTATCTATCAATAGTTACCCAGATACGCATGTAGCTTATACCCTGAAAAGCCTTGAGGCTGGAGCCCATGTATTTGTTGAAAAGCCCTTGGCAGAAACTGTTGAAGAGGCAGAACAAATCAAAGCTGCGGCCCAGAAAGCTGGAAAAAAGGTAGTCATAGGATATATTTTGCGGGTACATCCTGCATGGAAGAAATTTGTAGATATTGCGAGGAACCTGGGCAAGCCCTTAGTCATGCGCATGAATCTCAATCAGCAGAGTTTCGGAAGTACCTGGGAAACACACAAGAACCTTATGAAGTCCATGTCTCCTATTGTAGATTGTGGAGTTCATTATGTAGATATTATGTGTTTGATGACACAAGCGAATCCGATTCGCGTAAGTGCTATCGGTGCCAGGTTAACAGATGAATTGGTTCCTAATATGTATAACTATGGACAGTTGCAGGTGACATTTGACGATGGATCAGTGGGATGGTACGAAGCGGGTTGGGGGCCTATGATGAGTGAAACAGCGTACTTTGTCAAGGATGTAATTGGTCCCGAAGGTTGTGTAAGTATCGTGGATAAAGATGGAGAAAGATCCGCTGGCTCTGAGGATATAGACGCACACACTTCTACCAATACGTTGAAGATACATTATGCGAAGACTCGCCCATCAGGTGAATTTGCCCGGGAAGACGAGTTTGTTGATACGACAAGTGAACCTGACCATCAAGGGCTATGCGATCTCGAACAACAACTATTTGCCAGAGCTATTCTAGAAGATCTGGATCTCAGTGACCATATGCAAGATGCTATCAACAGCCTTAAAATTGTTCTGGCGGCAGACGAGTCCTTCAAAACGGGAAAGACTGTCGAATTGACTTCTTGAGAAGAATACATCAGGGATTATTAATCGATACTGTCGCAATGATCCCTGATTATATCATTTATTAATTAATGTATTACTATTTTTTGGGTTACTACTTCTTCTTTGTGCCGGATCGTCAATAAATACATACCAGGAACTACCTGAGGCAACTTAATGGTATTGAGTTTCTCAAATATTTGGCCTTGTGCAATTTCACTTCCATTCAATGAAGTTAATACATAATCCACTTCCATAGCTTCAGGTTGTTCTATGAATAGCTCGGTTTGATTGGTAGGATTGGGATATACGTTCCATGAACCAAATGTTCCCAGGGTGTTTGGGAATGCTCCCTGGATAGAAGGTGCGAAAAGTTCATTACTTTTAAATAGTTTGGCATCAGCCCAATCTCCGTGATCACACCAGTTGGGACCAAGGGTAACTATTTTCAAAATGAGCTTATCTCTTCCTAAAATGTCAATATTGATATCTTTCGTTGGAGATTCTATAGTCATAGGGCCACTTTGAAAACTCAAAATTCTATCGGAATCCAGGTATACAAAAAATTCTACCATACCACCACATGATGGATCATTTATTTCATCATCAATCCCTACTTTTGCGGTAAATCGAGTGTATTGGTTATTGAGATCATATACCAGTTCACTTTCGGCATGGCATCCTAGACCTTTTGCATAGGTGATACCTTCCAGGATGAGCGGATTTTCATCTATACTTAGATCTTTTTCACAGGGCCTAAATGAAGCATTCTCAATTTCAGGAATTAAATCTGATAGATATACAAATTCACTTTCACCAGGTAATACCTCAATATGAGAAGTATCCTCAATACCATTATCCTTAGTCCTTACTACTATACCTGCTTCTCCTGGTCCTACAGCAACAATTTTTCCTTCTTGATTTAATGTAATAACAGATTCATCCAAATCGAAGGAGCGATAGCTTACAGACTGTTGACTTGCATTTGCAGGTTTAATCACCGTATTCATTTGAATTGAATCACCTATGTTGAGCACAACAGAATCTGGTAAGAGGTCTATGGAAGTTACAGGGATGTATTCACCTGTAAGTAACCTAGCATTTGCCCAATTCCCATGATCACAGTAATCAGAACCTAAAGCATTAATGTTTAATCTCAGTTCATCAACCCCTGAGACATCTATATTGAGAGAAACTGATTCAGAAATAGGGGTCAGAGATTCACTTGTAAATCGCAATTCCCCATCCGCATATACCATATACTCTACTTCACCACACTTAGGATCTTTCATTTCATCATCTATTCCAATATCTACAAGAAATGAATGATATGCTCCTCCAAGATAATACACTAGCTCACTTGTGGCATGACATCCTAGTCCTTTGTCATATATTTCTCCATTTAATGTTATGGGATTACCATCTATGCTATTGTCAATTTGGCAAGGTTTAAAACTAGCAGTTTCAGAAATAGGTATTAAATCAGACAAGTAAATAACAGAGTCTTGCTCAGGGGGTATAATAGGATTTCCACTTAATCTGGCCGTTCCCATAAATTGCGGACATTGCCATACATCATCCTGATAGGTATACCATGATATCTTGTTGTCGCGTTCAGGATCATTGTCGTCATCATCGTTAATATGTACGTCAATACCGATAAATTTACCGCTATCTGGCATGGATTCCATATTGAGTGAAGACCAAGGAAACTTTACTTCCAAATTATATCCAACATCTGTATCGAGAAATACCGCATGGACTTGATCTAATTTTGCATGTGAGTGAACTTCATACAAAATGGAATCATTTCTCCTAAAGTAGAATTGAAAGTCTTTAGGGTTAGTGTAATTATGACTTCTAATATCTGCTAAACTTAGGTATACTTCAACGCCATCATCTTCCCAATATTGATCTCCTGAATCGGGTTCCTTTAATTCTGAATCACCTACAAGAACGTGTAAATATAAGTTCTCCTGATCCCAGGTTGCTCTCCATCCTGCAAACAGGTCTCCTTGTTCTGGTGTCTGTTCCTGAAGTTTATGATCAATAGAATTTAAAGTACTTACGTACCCTCCTTCGTCTAATCCATCTATTTTTATACTTGTTGCCGTAGCTTCAATATTAACATATAAGTCTCTAGACCACCAAAAATTACTATCTAAGGCTATCTTTTTCATTCTCTGAGTACCGTATTTAACAAAATCCTCATAAGATTTACCGCTTTTCCAGTCAAACCATGAAATATTCCATTTTTCTTCGAAAGCTCCTTGCTCAATGAGATACCCATGATAGTCTTTTAACATCTCTTTAACATCCCAATTGTATTTGTCATTTGTCCCCGCTTCTCCCATATCACTGATACCTTGACCACTCTCTGTTACAATTACTCCATATCCCATTGATTTACAGTAATCTAAAAAGCTATTAACTTCTGTAAAGGATTCTTTACATGGAGGATAACCATCACAATACCAATCTGCGGAATCCGGTGAATCATAAGCATGCCAACCAATCACGTCCTTATTCTTGCGCCAATTCGGAAAGATATTGTCAATGTACATCTTTAATACATCTGTAGCTTTCTGGATTCCTGGCTCTTTAAAGGTAAAAAGTATCAACGGGGTTTCACTCGCAGAGTCTTTCACTAGCTCATAAATCTCTTTCATTTGAGCCTTAAACACATCATCATTCCAATCACCTGCTTCTGTAGCAACTTCATTGGTTAGCTCGTAAATAACATGTTCTTCATCTTTATATCTCGGAGCTACAACCCTCCAAAAATCTTTCATCCACTCCCATCTCACTTCGTCAAATTCAGCAAAGGTTTCATCATCAAATTGTTCTGGATGGTCATGATAATTGATTACAATATACATTCCAGAAAGCTTGGCAGCTTTTACGCAAGAATCGATGATCGCAATTTTTTCTGTTAAAGTCCATGTTGCATCAGGGGGTGATTGGCTTCCCCAATCGTCTCCTCTTTGTTTGGAATCAAAATCTACGAGTCTCATAGCATTGAAGTGCATAGCCTCATGGTACTGCATCCACGAATACATATTCTTTGCCCAATTTGTCTCTGTTTTCGCTTCTAAGATATCGGTAGGCTCCCATCCTGTTTCGGTAAAAATAGACATAGCTGCTCCTCTGAGGGGAACATGCGAATCTCCTGTTACGAGTGTTAAATACCCTTTACACGTAGTATCTACTACAGGCCGAGGCCTAATAGGATATTGTGCTTTTGTGTAATTAAATTGGTATACACAAAGAAACACAACCAGAGTTATAAAAGTAAACCGCTTCATAATATATTTATTTATGGATTTACCTAAATTAAATATATTACAAAACCCTAATGGGTGAGGCAGGTCAAAACTAGAGATGTAATAGTTCAATACATTAGATACCAATTGATACTTACCTTGATGATAAGTATCAACTATATAGCTCTTGTAAACTTTAAGTGTCTAATAATTAATGTTAGTTGATAGAGGATTCTGATACACTTATTTACTCCTCAGCTATTTGTACTCGAATACCCTCTGAGT
>CAZZEC010000279.1:0-5004 GCA_964652565.1 uncultured Bacteroidia bacterium | reverse complement strand
GCTAAAGAATAATAATACTGTAATGCAGAAAATTTCGTCCATCCCATCTTATCAGCAATTGCATGTGCTTTCATAACTAGCCAGGCAGGATGATTACAAACTCCTAAATAGCGAACCTTTCCACTCCTAACAATATCTTCCAGTCCCCTCATTGTTTCCTCTAAAGGGGTGAGGGTATCTACACCATGAATATATAGCAGATCGATGTGACTGCGCTGCAAACGCTTCAAGCTTTGATTGACGGCTTCATATATATGAGAACGAGAAAGTCCAACCTGATTTACTCCCTTCCCCATACGGATTCGTAACTTTGTCGCGATGATCAATTCCTCTGAATTGGGAAGATTTTGTAATGCTTTCCCCATAATTTCTTCTGCAAACCCTTCACTATACGCATTTGCATTGTCGAAAAAATTTACTCCGCGTTCTATAGCGACTGACATTAGACGTTCTGCTTGCTGCTGCGATTGTTTTCCTATCGCTTCCCAGATACCCTTACCACCATACCCTCTTTCCAATGCCTTACTGCGACTTCTGTATAGTTAATTTTCTCCCCCTCCTCATTCGTATAATCAAATAATACCTCCTGTATAGAAATATGTTCCCCATAAGTGGTAGATAGAATCGTAAGGTTCAAATCGGGAAACATTTGTACGAATCTACTACATTGTTCACGATTGACTGGTTTCCCTACTCTTGGCGCTGTTTCATTTTCCTGCATAATTACAGACTCAGCATAGTACTTTTCAAAGGCCTCTATCGCCTTACCTTCTTCCAGGTACTGATTGATTTCTTCATTTGCTTGTTTCCATTGAGCTTCCATTAGGGTAAATTTAAGTGAAACATGTGTTTGTTCACTTAGACACAATTTTGGAGGGGAGTGTGAACTGAATTGTGAAATATGAAGACTTGATTTTAGAGTCTTGACAATCAGATGCCTCGAAGTTTAATTCAATTTTTGCTTCTCCATTTCGCTTTCATTCACCCTAAGACCCAACCCAGGATCTTGAGGTACATAAAGATACCCTTCTTCGAACGTGAAATAATTATTGAATAGTTCGTACAATGGGCCATAATTTTGATGGAGTCTTTTACCTGCATATTCCTGAAATCTGGCACCATTAGGAATAGAAGCTAATAATTGAAGACTCGCAGCAGTGGCTAAGGTAGGCTTGGCATTGTGTACCATGATCTGTTTTCCAAAAGCATGTGTAATAGCAGCCGCCTTCTTACAATCCGTGATACCTCCGCACTTAATAAGGTCTGCATTTACGATATCCACGTTTGCAATAGTTAATAAGTCCTTGATCATCCAGGAATTGTATTCATGTTCTCCAGCCATGACAGGTATATCTACTGCATCCGCAACCTGTCTTAGTCCTGCATAGTCTTGCTGGAATACCGGTTCTTCTAAAGCAGCTATATTAAAATGCTCATACAGCTTATTAGCCATCATGATGGCCTTTGCAGGAGTGTATCCATTATTGAAATCGATGAATAGTTCAATATTCTCCCCAATAGCCGATCTAATTTCTTTTACACATGCGAAAATATCATCCGGAAATGGATTGACATTTTCTTGCCTGATTTGCATTCTGGCTTTGACGGCTTTATAACCCTCTTCAACGAAACCAGAAGCGACACCCGCCATCTCTTTAGGAGTCATATAATTGTAATTCCCTTTATCTCTTCCATAACTGGCATACACCTGTATTTTTTTCTTTCCATTCCCTCCCAGTATCTGATGTACAGGTAGATTGAGAATTTTCCCCTTTAAATCCCATATAGCATTATCGATCCCGGATAATGAACCAGGATGTATACCACCTATTCCCGCTTCTATACCTTTTATATATGCTTCATACCACATCCCTTCACTTTCAAATGGACTTTTCCCTACGTAATAATGCTTCAATACCTCTTCCACATATTGAGGCGTAAATTTTTTGTTGGCCCCATCACTTTCTCCCCACCCCGAAATGCCTTCATTGGTTTCTACCTTGATAAAGCAAGCTTTCTTAAAGAGGTAGCTCTTAATATTTGTGATATGGATTCCTTCAGGAGGTATAATGCCATTGGCTTTGGCTTGGCTTGGCAAAAAGCTGCTCACTGTTCCAAGCCCCAGGAGAGATAGAAAATGATTACGATCCATATATAAGCGTTGAAATAATAATTAACTTAAATAACGTAAAATCTCGGCGCAAACGCACTAACATTACTAATAGCTACTAATCAGAAGCTTAAATTGATTCAATGTATAAATTTTTTAATCACAACTCATTAATAATGAATCCTTTAGGAAATTTGGTGCGATCCCCTAGAAAAATCTTAACCGACTCCTATTTGGTGATTTAAATCATCTCTCATGGTATGAACTTCTATGATATGATATAGTTGAAGATGGTACATTTTAGCCTTTAATACAAGAATAAATAACCCTCATTTCATCGACTATGAAGATTGCTTTTTATAGTACACATCAATTTGAACTAGAACAATTTCAACTCGCCAATGCAGGTAAACATGACGTAAAATTTTTAGACACATATCTTACCATTGACACGGTAGCATTAGCATCCTCTTGCGAATGTGTTGCTTTATTTGCCAATGATGATGCCTCTGGTCCTGTGTTAGAAGAATTGCATACACATGGGGTCAAGTACGTAGCGTTAAGATCTGCTGGCTATAATCATGTAGATTTACAAAAAGCCAAAGAATTAGGCATGAAGGTAGCGCATGTTCCCGAATATTCCCCCTATTCAGTAGCAGAACATACGGTAGCACTTATGCTATCACTAAACAGAAAACTTATCCGAGCGCACTCCAGAGTGAGAGAACTTAATTTTTCCCTAAATGGACTTACAGGATTTGACATGAATGGGAAAGTCGCCGGTATTGTTGGTACGGGAAAGATTGGACAAGTGGTAGCAAAGATTTTATATGGTTTCGGTTGCGAACTCTATGCATTTGATCTGGCCCCCAATCGTGAATTAATCGAAAAATATGGAGTGAAATATGTGGATATTGACCAATTGTGTGAAAAATCAGATATCGTAACATTACATGTACCCCTCAATGAGCACACAAAATACATTATAGACCAGGAACAAATCGATAGCATGAAACGCGGTGTGATGCTCATTAATACCAGTAGAGGGGCACTCTTGAATACTAAAGCTGTAATCAACGCGTTAAAGTCCGGACACGTAGGGTATCTCGGGTTGGATGTATATGAAGAGGAAAAAGGGTTATTCTTTGAGGATTATTCAGATCGAATCTTACAGGACGACGTGATTGCCCGACTAATGACCTTTAACAATGTCCTGATTACAAGCCATCAGGCATTTCTCACTCATACTGCGCTGAAAAATATTTCTGAGACCACAATATATAATATAGATTGTTGGTCAAAAGGGATAAACAGCGAGAATGAATTATATTAATGGAACTACAACTGATATTTGCACTCATCCCCATCCTTTCGATCGTCTTTTTCTTAATCATACTTCGATGGCCAGTATTCAGGTCGATGTTGGGAGCATTGCTGATAACCATGGCTATTTTAGTCTTTTATTGGAAAGTCCCCCTTATACATCTCTCTGCTGCTGCAACTGAGGGAATAATCGTTGCAGTATCTATATTATGGATCCTACTGGGAGCCATTTTGATGTTGGAATTTATGAAGGCAAGCGGATCGTTTCAGGTCATTAGGTCCTCCTTTTTGAAGATCAGTGATGATCCTTATATATTGATCATTATCATCAGTTGGTTTTTGGGTGCATTTATGGAAGGAATCGCCGGATTTGGTACTCCTGCAGCTATTTGCGCTCCTTTATTAATCGCTGTAGGACTAAAACCTCTGGAATCTGTCATCCTTTCTCTCATAGCCAATAGTATACCTGTTGCATTTGGAGCAGCGGGGACCCCATTGATCATTGGTCTTGAAAGCGGTATCCCACAAATAGCAGAAACATACGAAGCGCAATTGTCCATCATTTCCCAAATCGGGACTTATACTGCCTTTCTCAATATGTTTTCCGGTAGTATAGTGCCTCTTATATTACTGATCATGTATGCTGCCTTTTTTGATCAGAAAAATACCTGGACCTATGCCCTGAGATACTGGGACATTGCCCTATTTGCAGGTATATCGTTTACGACGTGTTCCTATCTGATTGCCCGATACATTGGCCCTGAATTTCCTTCCATGCTGAGTGCCCCTGTTTCCCTCATCCTTACGCTGGTGCTTTTTAATCATACATATCAACGAAGACCCATTGAGCAAGGCAATTACAGCACGCATGACAATGAAAGTACTACATGGGACCTGCTCAGCGCCTGGGTTCCCTATATATTGGTCATTGTCTTATTATTGATCTCCAGACTGGAATTTCTTCCCATTAAAACGTGGTTACTCAGATACAGCATTTCATGGGAGCATATCTATGGTACTTCTATTAGTGCATCATTTCCTATATTATACAATCCCGGCACATTCTTCCTATTGGTAGTACTTGTTCTATGGGGTTTTTATCTTCCTCGCGTCTCCTCGAACACATACGAGGTGTTTAATCAAACGATGGTAAAGGTGCTTACAACACTTCCGGTTATGCTGACTTCAGTACCTCTTGTAAGAATCTTTATTTTCTCGGATGTGAACATTTCAGGCTTTTCCTCTATGCCAGGTGTACTGGCCACTTCGATTGGGGAACTACCTACGCATTTTCTCCCGCTAGCTTCTATTCTTATAGGTGCGCTGGGTTCTTTTCTTTCGGGAAGTGCCACGTTCAGCAACATGATGTTTGCTTCTATGCAGTATGACATGGCGGTCTCAACTCAGATAGCCCCTATACATTTACTAACATTACAGATGATAGGAGCCGGTATTGGAAATATGATCTGTATTGTTAATATCATCGCTGCTTGTGCTGTCGTAGGGATAAAAAATCAGGAAGGAGTCATATTGCGCAACACGATTTTGCCTGTACTGTTGATTGCGTTGAT
>CAZZEC010000278.1:0-5027 GCA_964652565.1 uncultured Bacteroidia bacterium | reverse complement strand
AATCAATTTAAGCTACTGACTAGCAGCTGTTAATGATTTTAGTGCGTTTGCCCTGCTGTTTAGAGCTTTTTCACCATGAAATAATTATAGAACTCCTGGTCATCCAGATATTTTTTTACGATATCTCTACATTCAAATCCTTGTGATTGATAAAAACGTTTGGCTGTCAGGCTTGATTCAAGGATGATTTCGTCAAACCCAAATCGTAATGCTTCAGCTTCTAAAAGCGTTAAGATGTGTGAAGCGATACCAAGCCCCTGGAAATCTTTATGTGTATACAAGCGATTAATTTCATTGCCCTTGAAAAAAAGATCCCCAAAACCGACAATTTCTCCTTGGTATTCAGCTACATAACAAATATTTTTTCTCAAAGATTTGCCCCAGGCACTTTTGTTGAGGTTCTCTGGAGCCCATGCCTTAAGCTGTTGCGGAGAATAGTCATACACGCAAACTTCGTGTACAGTATGATAGAATAGTGACAATATACCATCCAAATCGAATCTACGGTACTTCCGATATTTGATCTCGTCTTTGGAAAGAATGGTAAGCTTTGAGCCTTTAACCAGGGATTTAAACAAGGGTTGTATCATCTCTGCTGTAATTCTGATCTACTACCGAGTGCAAGATTTAAATTCTCGATGTATTACAGCAAAAAACATTCCTGAATCCACAAAATTAGGTTCTATTCTGTGTAAATTTTGAGGTAGTAGTGCCAGATTGTAACTATATTCCAGATCATGATCCGGGGCTATCCATGACTTCTGATTGAATCGTATCTAACCTTGATTGAAGCTCTTCATAAGAAGTGTTCAAACGCTTAAGCTCTTGCGTCTCGAATTCAAGCATAGCGTCAAAATTATGGAATTTTTCGTCAATCTGTCTGCTTATATCTCGGATATATGCCTTGAGATTGCGATCCATCTGGTCATATAGCCGTTCACGGCCTTCCTGAATTTTGTCATTCAGTTCTCCAAGTATCTTTCTCCTTTGTGTATAAATGGTAACACCTGCAAAAATCAACCCTAGTCCCGTAATAATTCCTCCCGTAATATCAAAAGCCATCCCCTGTGTTACCGTTGCTAACACAATGCCTATTACGGCAAGGCCACTAGCAGTTGCCAGATTGGGCGATATGGATTGTTGATCTTCAAACACATCTTTACCAACAAAATTTTCTGAATCCTTTAAAAATTTGTCAAAAGCCTCCTGAAGATCTCTAAGAATACGGCTGCGCTTATCTGCAATGTCGCCAAAAATTTCATTGTCATTTTTCAGTATAGTCTGGCTATTTTTGATCTTTAAGTCAATGAGTTTGACCATTTGTTGAATACTATCAGCAATATCCACAACACCTCCTTTGAGTTTTTCATGAAAACTTTGATTGAGGTCAGACTCCATTTTTTCTGCGATTTGATTGAGCCAGGTTTTGAGAGAGGCATCTTTACTGAAGACAGAGACGAATGAGCGTCTCATAAGGCTGAAGAAGTTAAGACCAGAACTGATCTGGTTCCTGGATCGGAGGGTTATGCGATCGTAATCGGCCAGTAAATTCTCGACTAACATATCCACCTGCTTATCAGAGCGTGTTTCTTGTTCTTTCAACGTCTCTTTGATGTCTTGTCGAAATAATAGATCTGCATTATATTGTTTTTGTCTCAGTTTGATTCCCTCTGCAATTCGTTGGGCAATATTTTGAGAGATTTGGATATTGTTTTCTAACTTGAGATAGGGCGCTTTCCCTCCAGTAATGTTTTCCTGGATATAGGATCTTACATTATTAAAGCCACTCTTTGCGGTATTCCCTTCAAGTTCCCATTTGGCCGAAACAGAAAATATAATGGGATGTTCTAATCCTTTTTTGTGGGCTTGATTAATGACCCCGGCTCTATTTGTATTGAGATCTTTTTCGTCCAATAGATCTACTTGCTGAAGGACAAATATGATCTTCTTTCTCCAGTCTTCATGTATATAATCTAAAAAGTCCCAGGCAGATTGGCGATAGGGATTTTTGGCTTCAAATACGAATACAATCAGATCGCTGGAAGGAATAAATTTTTCTGTTATTTCCTGATGGTGCGCGATAATTGTATTTGTGCCTGGTGTATCTACTAGCGTTATCTCTTTTAGGATATCCAATGGCTGAATAATTCGCTTCAAATAGGGATTGATCTCGATTTCTTGCGCTTTTTCGCCATAAGTGACTTGTAAAATCGTATCAGTCATGGGTTCAGGTGCTACCGCAACAATTTCTTGACCTGTACCCAATAGTGCATTAATAAAACTGCTTTTACCTGCTTTTACTTCGCCCACTATGACAAACATGAAAGGCTCATTGATTCTGTTGCGAAGTTCACTCACAGTTTGAGACAATTCCTCGTGCTTGATATCAATTGTCAACTGATGAAGGTCCTTGACAATATCATCCATTCTTGCTCGAAAAGCTTGTATATCCTGATCAACTATAGGATTATCCATAGAATAATTTCGTACTGTCTATACCCAATTGAAGTTGTATATGGGATATAGGCTGATTTTTCTGTCAAAAGTGTACTTTTTGACTTAAAGACGTGAAAGTAATTCAGATTTTTTCTTGGCAAATTCTTCCTCTGTCAAAATACCTGCTTCTTTGAGTTCTCCGAGTTGTTTGAGCATACCCATGATATCTTCTTTCGACTCGCCGCTTTGTCCACCAGCATTTTGACCTGTTGGCTGGTTCATCTGATTCATTTGATTCATCATCATTTGCCCCATAGCAAAGCCAGCGCCCATATCCATACCCGCATTTCCTCCACTAGGATTTTCTGCAGATTTTTCGATGGCATTTGCCGTTTGAAACATCATGAATTTCTGCAAATCACCTACCATGTTCATCTGCGTATTCTTGCGTAGGTACTCCTGTAATTCTGCGGGTAAGGTTACACTCTGAATAGAGAAGTCAGTCACAAATAATCCGAGCTCTGAAAAGAAGTTGGCAACCCTTGGCATTAAGGCATTAACAAATTCCGTCTTATTGGCTTGCATTTGTACAAAAGAGAAATTGTTTTCAGCCATTTCAGCTACTACCTCAGTAAATCGATCGACTAACTTACCTTTCAGCGTACCTTCCACATCGCTAAGTGCCAATACTGGCGCCGTACCAGCCAATTCTTTATAAAACTTTTCAAAGTCAGCAATGCGAAAATTATAGGAACCAAAAGCCCTAAACTCAACTTGTCCAAATTTACTGTCTGGTATAGTAACCGGGCTGGGTGTTCCCCACTTATTATCTGTGAATTGGCGCGTATTGAAAAAGTAAACATCCGCTTTAAACGGAGATTCAAATCCATATTTCCACGAATTGATGGTCGTCATGATCGGCATATTCCGAGTAGTAAGTTCATACCTACCGGGTTCAAATATATCGGCCATCCTTCCTTCGTTTATGAGTATGGCAACCTGAGAATCCCTGACCGTAAGCTGCGCACCCATTTTTATCTCTTTATCTTGATCGGGAAATTTCCATACTAGTGTATCTCTTGAGTAGTCTACCCACTCAATGACATCTATAAATTGTCCTTTGATGAAGTCAAATAAGCCCATGATATGTGTAAATTAACTTTTTCTGGAAGTTAGGAAAATTCAAGGGATAATCATAGTCTATGCCCTCTAGGTCTAATAGACATCATTATCATTGCAGCGTTTGAAAAAACTGGTACCTTTTACATAAAAATTATTTTCGAACAGATATAAGTACTATTTACTCGCTTTGGGTCTTTTGTACACTGGCACTGTAGAGCAGGGTTCACCATAGCTGAGCTTTTTTACATATGGAAGCATTCTGCGTGTAACATCTGCATATACGCCTTTGGGAATCTGAATATCGCTACAGCCTTTGATTACCACAGGTCGGTCCTGAAATGCTGAGAAGTCTATCTGATCCAGTGCCTGACGAAATAATTCCGTTTCAAGATCGGCCAAATCCCCGTAATGAACAAATTTAGCAAAGGGTTGTAGCTTAGATGCTAATAACATGAATGCCCATGCTTGAACAATGGCATCTGTACTACAAGTAATGGCTACAAACTGATCTTTATATTGCGACCAATCGTGCAATTTGATCCACTCGCGAAAATCTTTTTCTCTCAGAATCATTCCCTGAAATAACTGATCCTTGATATCGATCAGTACCCTTTCCCCTTCGGGATAGATATCTTCTAATTTGAATGTAATAAGGGGGCTTTGTGCTACTTTATTGATGAGTTCGCCTTCCATCTATGAATAGTTTTATTCTTCTACATGTATATGTATACAACGTAAAGTTGTTAGTAAAGATACACCCTCTTAACTCCTTACATGCAGATCACGAGTATTGAAGTCCAAAGTCGCAATCATAAATACTTTACAAAAATTTAATCCTGAGACCTCATAGGCTTTTATTAGTATGATTATTATTATCGTAAAGTTAGGCCTTTTACATGATCAGAAAACCATTTCCTGAGCATTTTTTTGAAAACTTTTATGAAAAACAGTTTGATAAGGTTTTTCATTTCGTAGCCCAGCGTGTAAAGAATAGGGAGGATGCGCGGGATCTTGTTCATGATATCTTTATTAAAGTGTACAAAAATATAGACAAGATCATACACAGTGATTCGCAGGATGCCTATTTGTTTTCTATAGTGAGAAATACGCTCATAGACTACTACAGAAAGTCATTGACAGAAATTGAAACCATTGATAACCCTACGCAATTGCTGGCAGTTGAAGCTGCCCCTGGCACAGTATATTTTTCTTCTGATCAAATCCAGATTATCCATGCTGAAATAGATGCGCTGCCCAAACAAAGGCGGGAAATATTTAAGCTTAAAAGATTAGAAGGCCTCAGTACAGAAGAAATATCCCATCAATTATCTATATCTAAGCGCACAGTCGAAAATCAAGTCTATAGAGCTACCCTTACACTTCGCAAACGATTAGCCAGTCTGTTGAATGTTTTTTTGTAAATAGCATTTCTTTAACCTCTGGTTGGGAGTTTCTGAAACCCTGAAAGG
>CAZZEC010000277.1:0-5171 GCA_964652565.1 uncultured Bacteroidia bacterium | reverse complement strand
CTCTTTCTTTTTCAATCTATTATTTAAGATATTTTTAACGAAACTTCGTAATAAATAACTTTTGAGACAGCCTCCTAAAAATAAATATTAGTTGAATTGGAGACAATTCCCTGAATTACTAATTCTCCTCTACCGTCTGGTCCAAAGGAATCCCCAGTTCCATATACAATTTTCTCCTGGCAGCTTTATCCAATTCCAGTTCATTTCTCGCTGCTAATGCTACTTCTTCTGCCTTTTCTCTGGGAACCACGATGACACCATCGCCATCTCCAATGACGACATCACCTGGACGAATCAATACCTCTCCTACAACTATAGGTTGGTTGACCGACTCCAACTCGTTTCTCCCTGGCCTGATACCTCTACCCCGCTTTTGAAAATCAAAATAGGCGGGAATCTTTTGCTTGATGATTTCATCCGTATCTCTCATACCTCCAGATGAAACAATGGCAACCGCCCCTTCTCGGGTCCATATCATGGAATTGTTTGAACCCACTGAACCCGTATCTCCGTCTCCTTGATTATCAATCACGATCACCGATCCCTGCTTAATACTGTCAATAAACGGTTCTCCGGAAATGTTTGTATACCACTGATCTCGCCAATTTGTATATGTATCATCTTTGACCCAGTCTGTGTAAGGTCTATTTGTAGGCACATATCTTACTGTAAGTGCGATCCCCACAAATTGATGGCTGAAATCGTCCAGGTCTTTCCATAGTGAAGTTATCTCAGGAGACATTAATCCCGCATCCAAAAGGCCAACCATATCCATTCCATCTGACACATCTGCGACCCTAAGTCCCTCAAATAATTTAAGTAGATCTTCGTCAGTAAAACCCATATCCTGGGCCATAGCATTTATACCTAAACTCATCAAGCAAATAGCCATTAATACTCTCATAATACGTGTGATTTGTAGTAGTTAAATTCAAATTTACAGCGTGTTCGTTTAGCTCGTATTTAATAATATTACTAAAATCCTGGCAAAATCTGTATCTTTTATTCTACGAAAATGACTATGGTATATTCTACAAATATTGTAAAAGTTAAAGGGGATGATCGATCAGAAGAAACAGATTTAGTGGCCATTGAAGAGCCGCTTGAATTGAAAATCACCTATTGGGAAGATTTCATTTGGAAAGAATACCCACTTACCGTTACCATGCGTACACCGGGAAACGACGAAGAGTTAGCATTGGGATTCCTTTTTTCAGAACATATTATTGCTCATTGCAATCAAGTAGATGACATCAGACATTGCCCTAAAAGTCAGCATCCTGAAAATACCTTAATGATCCGCCTGTCAAAAGCGCTGGAATTTAACCTGACATATCATAAGCGAAACTTTTTTTCTCATTCGAGTTGTGGGGTATGTGGTAAGACCGCGATTGACAATATTACACAACCCAATAGCATGGTATTTCCCCAAAATCAAATCCAAATCCTACACACATGCTTATATCAGCTTCCTCATCTATTGTTAACCCAACAGTTGGCTTTTACTTATACAGGGGGATTACATGCTGCAGCATTATTTGATACCAAAGGTGAACTTATTATTGTCAGAGAAGATATCGGTCGCCACAATGCATTAGATAAGTTAATTGGTGCAGCCCTACAACTCAATCTGATCCCTTTACAGAATTATATTTTGCTAGTCAGTGGAAGAGTCAGCTTTGAACTCATACAAAAGTCATTATCATCTGGGATTACATTCATGGCTGCAATAGGAGCTCCATCCAGTTTAGCGGTTCAACTAGCTCAGGAACACGATATGACACTTGTGGGCTTTCTCAAAGAAAACAGATGTAATGTGTATGCAGGAAAACATCGAATAATATTCCAACAAAAGACAGCTATTCATGGAAAATAAAAAGTCAAATATTGAGCCAACATCTCCTGCTAAATTAACAGGATTGATCCTGAAGTCTCCCAAAAAAGTAGCAGCCGGTTTGGGTTCCATTTTCGCAGCATTGAAACATGCTTCCAAGGAGATAGGCCTAATCCAGTCTCTACCCACCTTACTCAAGGCTAATCAAAGAAATGGCTTTGATTGCCCTGGATGTGCATGGCCAGATCCGGAAGACCATCGATCCAGTATTGGTGAGTATTGTGAAAATGGAGTGAAAGCCATAGCTGAAGAAGCAACCAAAGAATCAGTCAGTCCAGAATTTTTCCAGCTTCGTAGCATTGAAGCACTATCTCAACAATCAGATTTCTGGCTGGGTAAACAAGGAAGAATTACGCATCCCGTAATTCTGAGAGAAGGAAAATCACATTATGAAAAAATTGAATGGATAGATGCTTTCCATCTGATAGCCAACAAATTAAACCTTTTAAATTCAAGTAATGAAGCAATTTTCTACACTTCGGGAAGGACCAGTAATGAAGCTGCATTTTTACAGCAGTTGTTTGTGAGAATGTATGGTACCAACAATCTCCCAGATTGTTCCAATATGTGCCACGAAAGTAGTGGGGTTGCATTAAAAGAGACCTTGGGAATTGGGAAGGGCTCTGTCAAATTAGAAGACTTTGAGCATGCACAAGTGATCGTAATATCAGGTCAAAATCCTGGTACTAATCATCCTCGTATGATGTCTGCGCTAAAAAAGGCTAAACATAATGGTGCGAAAATCATTGCTATCAACCCATTGAAAGAGGCCGGTCTTTTAGGGTTTCAAGATCCTCAGAACCCTGGAGATATACTTGGAAAACCTACTACAGTTGCCGATTTGTACTTACAAGTGAATATAAATGGAGATTTATCGCTAATCAAAGCATTGTTATGGCATCTCTGGCAATATGAAAAGGAGGGAAAAAATGTATTTGATCACGATTTTATCAATACATATACCTCGGGCTATGAAGAACTTATTCAACAATTGAATTTGGTCAAAGTGGATGATTTGATTCAATCAAGTGGAGTTAGTGCGGGGCTCGTCAAAGAAGCTGCGGACATGCTGGCAAATCATGATCGTATCATCTGGTGCTGGGCAATGGGATTAACCCAGCACATTAATGCGGTTGCCACGATTCGTGAAATCGTCAATCTATTGCTGCTAAAAGGTTCCATTGGTAAGTCTGGTGCAGGTACCTGCCCTGTCCGAGGACATAGCAATGTGCAGGGAGATCGTACGATGGGTATTACATCCAAGCCTTCTAGCAACCTCCTTAATAAACTAAAAGAAGTCTTTGAATTTGAGCCACCAATATCCATAGGGTACGATGTAGTAGAAAGTATTCAAGCTATGAAAGCGGGTAAAGTAAAAGTATTTTTTGCCATGGGAGGTAATTTTCTGTCGGCCTCTCCCGATACGAATTACACAGCTTCTGCATTATCCAATTGCGACTTGACCGTTCATGTCTCTACAAAGATCAATAGAAGTCATTTGATCACAGGTAAAGAATCCATTATTCTACCCTGCCTAGGTAGAACTGAGCAAGATATTCAAGCTTCTGGAGCGCAAATTGTCACAGTAGAAAATTCTATGGGTATTGTCCATCGATCACAAGGGCATCGAACACCAGTTTCATCCCATTTGAAAAGTGAACCCTATATTATTGCTGAATTAGCCTATCATACCCTTGGAGCTAAATATAACATCGACTGGCGACAACTTGTAGAAAATTATGATCTCATCAGAGATCTCATTGCCAAAGTAATTCCAGGTTGTGAGAATTATAACTCACGAGTTCGACAGTCCAATGGTTTTTACTTACCCAATGACGCCAGAGAAAGCGTATTTCATACCCCTTCCGGTAAGGCTATCATCACAGTAAATGAACTTTCACATACACATCTGAAAAATGATGAATATCTGATGATGACCATCCGAAGTCATGATCAATTTAATACAACGATTTATGGTCTTAATGATCGTTACCGTGGCATACTTAACGAACGAAGAGTAATCATGATGAATCCCAAGGATATAGAAAGAGAGGGATTATCAACCCAACAGGAAGTAGATCTCAGCAGTGAATCTAACGAAGAAATCCGCTGGGCCAGGAAGTTTTTGGTTGTACCCTATGATATTCCATCCAAGTGCGTGGCTACGTATTTTCCAGAGGCTAATCCATTAATTCCGATACACATTACCGCAGAAAAGAGTAATACACCGATATCGAAGTCAGTGCAAGTGAGAATACATCCAACATAATACGTTTGAAGAACCCGGGTTAAGGAAGTAATTTGCTAACAAGTATTGAGTAGCCTGTGCTGGGTACCTGGATTTTACTGTCAAAAGGGAAAAGTGTCCTTATAGAATAAGCATCCCTGATTGGTTGTTGGTAATCTAATATCTCTGATCTATTGAGGTCGACAATCCATACCTGCTGTATACCAGATGATGCATACAAAGGAAGCTTGATCTCCATGTCATACTTTCTTGAAGAATCAGAAATTTCTATCAACCACAAAATATCATCTGGTTCCGGCAATCTATCCACATAAAAATCATCTCTACTTCTTAATATAGAAAAATCCGGCTCAGGCTCCGAGAAAGGAGAAAGAAGGATAGGGTTTTGTACACTAACTATGGCAGAATCCCCTAAAATACCTGTCAATACTTGAGTGATTTTATTGACACAAGCAATATGTTTACTACCAATGGGACTCATCTCAACAATCTGTCCATTAATTAATTCTATCCGGTCATCTTCCTGTAAGATATTTGCTTCTATCATTTTATGATAGTCATCGGCACTAATACGTCTTAAGCTGATTAAATCACTCATAATATCTACTTTACATAGAACAATTTACACATAGTGATCATAGAAAAAAAGAAGTTATGTGCAAGTATGAGAAGGATTACCTATTTTCGATCATAAATATCCTTTATATGAAACACTATGTATTATCTCTCCTATCAATATTAGGTTATATTTTTTCCCATTCACAAATCCTGGACGTGCCCTTCAGGCAAGCTACATCAGTAAAATATGAGATGGCTGAGGAACTAAAGGGCGCTCAGTTAAAAGAAGTACTGGTTGACTACAACGAAATAGTTTATGTATTAACAGACAAAGGATTATACAGAGATTTTGAAGGTCATCTCATTGCCAAGGACAATTCTTATCGCTCGCTCTCAGATAAAGTTCCTGTAGACATCACTTTGCAGGAAGGAACGGGTATTCTCTATTACCTATATCCCAATCAATACCTC
>CAZZEC010000276.1:2604-5189 GCA_964652565.1 uncultured Bacteroidia bacterium | reverse complement strand
AGCCCTGCAGGGAGGAAATTGAGTTATGCATATCTAAATATGTCGTACTACTTATTACAAAGACAATTATGCTTTAAATGGGGATTTGCATATATGAGAGGGGTAATTCGAACTGATGAAAGACCTAAGCATGATGAACAATATGCTTACATGTTCGAAACTCTTGAGGAATTTTCTAAAATCACTGGACATGAAGAGGTAACAAATGTTCCCTTGATTATTGACGGATATTCAAGATATGGAAGGACAGGGATATTTTTAGCAATGGACGCTCCCAATAAAGTCAAAGCCGATTGAAATTATCCATCGGAATCAACATTCACAAATTCGAAAACATCCAATATCCAGGGAGCTCTTAGGAACTCCTTTTTCTTTTATCATAACATAGGAAATTTTCAAATTAAATTCTTATATTCTATTTAGTTAAACATTTCTAACACACAAAATTCTCCTTATCCAAAAAGATCCTACACAACTACCACATTCAAATCCATTTAATTACACTCATAATTTATTTAGAATGAAGGACAACTATTTTACTATTTACCAAAAAAACTTAATTGCATGGAAGATCCTGTTAATTGGTATTGGGATCATGTTCACCAGTCTTGGTGTTTACAGTCAATCCACCGTTTCAGGTATCATTAATAACGAAGAAGGTGTACCCTTAGTAGGTGCTTCTGTACTGGTCAAAGGGACGCAGGTAGGTGCATTGACCGATACTGATGGTGCATTTACTGTGAATGTGCCTCAAGGAGGTGACTCACTATTGGTCACCTACATTGGCTATGAGCCACAAACGCTAGCTATTCTGGGAAGAACCTCAATAAACATTAATTTAATTGAGAGTATCTCCACCCTTGAAGAGGTTGTAGTAACTGGGTATGGTACACAGAAAAAAAGTGATTTGACTGGCTCCGTCGTCAAAGTAGGAGCAGAAGACTTTGTAAAAGGCGTCAATACTAATGCCCTTCAGCTACTCAACGGAAAAGCGTCTGGCGTCCAGATCAGCCAGTCTAGTTCTGCTCCTGGAGGTGGAATAGATATTAAAATCCGTGGTACAAACTCAATTAATAGCAGTAATGATGTACTTGTCGTGATTGATGGCTTACCAGGTGGTTCGATCTCTGCCTTAAGCCCGGATGATATCGAATCTATTGAAGTATTAAAGGATGCGTCTGCTTCAGCTATTTATGGATCAAGAGCAGCAAATGGAGTGGTACTCATTACAACTAAAAAAGGGAAAAGAGGAGGTAACGAGGTAAGCTATAATGGATATATAGCATTCCAGGATGTAAAAGACAGAGTGGACATGCTAAATGGCAGAGAATATCTTACGGTGTTGAATGAAATCAATGTAGAATCAGGTGGGGGTATCATTCATTCACCAGAAAGAATCGCTGAAGTGGGCGATGGCTATGATTGGCAGGATATCATTTTCAGGAATGCCATTACGCACAACCATCAGCTTTCTTTCACAGGAGGAAATGAGAAATCGCGTTACTATGTAGGACTCAATTTTCTCGATCAGGAAGGAGTTATGTCCGAGACCGGTCAGGAAAGATATAACGCTCGGATCAATTACGAACTTTCTCCAAGTGATAAGTTCACTTTTAATGTAAATCTCAATGCGCACCGATCACTCACAGATCGCATCCGACTCGGAAGAGGAACAAATGAAGGTGTAGGAGTACTTTCTGCCATGCTATTATTTGACCCCACCATAGGACCAGAACGAAATGAAGAAGGCTTTTTTGATGTCAATCCACTGGTAGCAATTGAAAATCCTATGGCCTTGCTGGAAGGAATAGATATTGCCGACGTGGAAAACACCTTATATGCAACCGCTTCGGCAGATTACGAAGTACTTGAGGGGTTTAATCTTACCCTTAGAATAGGTACACAAATCAATAATTTCCGAAATGATACCTACGAAAATAACCTTACACAGATTGGTAGAGGAGTGGGTGGTCGAGGCTCGGTTAGAACTTCTGAAAATTTTTACTGGATTGCGGAATATCTGGCTTCTTACGAAAAGGTATGGGGAGATCACGATTTCAAAATACTGGGAGGGGTGACCTTTGAAAATTTTGAGAATACCTTTGTGTCTGCTAGCGCCAGTGATTTTCTCTCAGATGATACAGGGACAGATCTATTACAAAGCGGTAACCCTGAGACTCGTCAAATTTCGAGTGGTAGATTCATCAATCGACTCAATTCCTATTTAGGAAGGATCAACTATTCCCTCATGGATAAATACCTGTTTACAGCTTCTCTTCGTGTAGATGGAACCTCAAGATTTTCGGATAAGAATAAATACGCCTACTTTCCTTCGGCATCTATTGGCTGGAAGATATCCGAAGAACCGTTTATGGGAGGACAGTCTCTATTTACCAACTTGAAATTGAGGATTGGGTATGGAGAGATTGGAAACCAGGGAATCAACAATTTTGAGACGATTCAAACCTTCCGAGCGGGAAGTAATGCTGTGTTAGGAGGATCTCTTTTGACTGGGGCTATACCTGCTCGTGTTCCTAATGAAGACCTGGTTTGGGAAACAACCAGAGAGATTAATATAGGGATAG
>CAZZEC010000276.1:0-2504 GCA_964652565.1 uncultured Bacteroidia bacterium | reverse complement strand
GTTCCTAATGAAGACCTGGTTTGGGAAACAACCAGAGAGATTAATATAGGGATAGATTATGGAATATTGAACGACAGGATTACAGGTAGTATTGAGGTATACGAGCGAAATACAGATGATCAATTGTTTCAACGCCCAATCCCTTTTACAACAGGATTTACCAGTGTACGAGTCAACTTAGGACAGGTGAGAAACAGAGGAATTGACTTTGCCCTGAGTTCACACAATTTGGTGGGGAGATTCAAGTGGGATACAGACCTGGTATTTTCAATTCTGGAAAATGAAGTCATTGAGCTTCCTGAATTTGCCCAGCGTATTATTTATGGTGGATTTGGCTTCTCGGGAAATTACCTCATTGTACAAGAGGGAGACCCTATTGCCTCTTTCTATGGGTATGAAATAGATGGCATGTTTCAGGTGGGAGATGATATAGAAAACTCTCCACAGCCAAATGCAGTTCCCGGACATCCCAGATTTGTAGATACTGATGGAGATGGAACGATCTCCGCAGAAGACAGGGTAATATTAGGTGATCCCTTTCCCGACTTTAGTTTTGGGTTTAATAATAGATTCTTTTTTGATCGATTTAACCTGGAAGTATATATACTAGGCGTTCAAGGAGTTGAAACATTCAATAACCTGGTCGCTGAATCGCTTTATCCCATCAATAAGGAAAGAAATCACTTAGCAGAGAATTATCTGGACCGCTGGACTGTAGATAATCCAGGCGCAGAATTTCCTTCAGGTGTCAATTACACAGCTTATTCAGATGGTGAAAATAAAGTAAATACATTTACTGTACAGGACGCGTCTTTCATTCGATTGCGCAATATTACATTGGGATATGATATCCCCATTTCAGGTATCAATTTCCTCAATTCTATCAATGTGTTTGTATCTGGAGAAAACCTCTTTACAATTACCAATGGATACGATGGATTTGACCCTGATGGAAACTCCGATGGCCCAGGTACCTCCCGTGCTACATTTACTGATTACCCCATTGCAAGAACATTCCGAGTGGGAACTTTCCTTAATTTCTAACTAACACCCAAAAACTACATAAAATGAAATATATACAATATTTAAGTATCATATTGTTATTCCTAACTATTGGATGTCAGGATTACCTGGAAGAGCAGGTTTTTACTGAATACGATCCCAATACTTTCCTTGATTCTGAGGCGGGAATCAATGCCGTTCTTACAGCGACCTACAGACAATCACGCCCTCTATATCGCGAAACCTGGTTTTCATTTGCCGGATGGACCACTGATTTACAATTAGAGCGAGGAGGAGGATATGCTGCTCCGGCAGCCACATTTGCCAATTTCCAATGGGAACCTAGTAACAATTTTTTCCGAAATAACTGGCGTGAAATATATGAAGCTATCAGGAATGCCAATTCTCTGATTGATAATATTGATAAAGCTACCTCTATTTCATCCGAAAGAATATCAGCCCTCAGAGCAGAGGCACTGTTTCTAAGAGCCTTTAATTATTATGTACTCTTTGATCTTTTTGGAGGAGTGCCACTGGTGAGTTCAACTTTGGAACTAGATTTGGAGATTCCGAGGTCTTCTACCGAAGAAACAATGGCCTTTATTGAATCTGATTTACTTGCCGCAGCGGCTGATTTACCTGTAGAACCAGAACTTTATGGCAAAGCAACCAAAGGAGCTGCACTGGCTCTGTTGGGAAGATTTTACCTGAATACCAAACAATGGCAAAAGTCAGCAGATGTACTTCAACAAGTGATAGATCTAGGGAAATATAGCCTCTTTACACCTGTAGAGGGTCTGTTTAGCGTAGAAAATGAAGGAAATGATGAACTTATCTTCGTGTTTGCCTCTCTTGCTATAGGGCCAGGATGGAATTATATGCCTCACGCATATCCTGTTGGATACGATACACCCAATGTCAACTATGGTGCGCAATTTCAATTATGGAGAAGGTTTGTAGAGTCCTTTCATCCTGATGATACGCGTAGAAATTGGATATTGACGAGTTATACCGATAAAGGGGGAAATTTTATTGACCTGATGAACGACGAGATTATTCCAGGAGTTGAGAAAAAGTATCCGAGAAGCTTTAAGTTTCCTCCCGACCCTAATGCATTAGGTGCTGTCCATGGCAATGACATTCCCATCCTAAGATATGCTGAAGTGCTGGTCTCTCGTGCTGAGGCATTGAATGAAATCAACGGCCCTAACCAGGAATCTATTGACCTACTGAATGAAGTGAGGGCAAGGGCAAACGCTCCCTTATATAGTCTTACGGACTTCCCCTCTAAAGAATCTCTTAGAGATCAGATACTTCAGGAAAGAGCCTGGGAATTCTTTACAGAAGGGCTCAGAAGACAGGATCTCATCCGACATGGGAAATTTATATCGTCTGCGCTTGAGCGAGGTGTTTCTCTGGCAGCGCCTCATCACGTGCTATTCCCTATACCACAAACCGAAATAGACTCAAATCCCAGCCTTATACAGAATGATGGGTACTAA
>CAZZEC010000275.1:0-5243 GCA_964652565.1 uncultured Bacteroidia bacterium | reverse complement strand
CATTAACTGGACGACGCATTTCAGGGTCATATTCCCAGTTGAGAATACGATAGAAATCATACTCTTCAGGTATATCTACATATTCCTTGGCTTCTTTATAATCTAAAGGGGTTAGACAGTGAAGATCGTGAAGTACCATCTGGGTGTAGTCATTATGTATGTCTATAAGCCTGGGAGGGATCTTACCTGTATTGGGATCTTCGATATCTTTAAGAAAGAGAGGAGTTATGTTCCCTTCATTATCTGCACATACAATACATCCTGTGTGGCCTTCTTTGAATAATTTACGCACCCCCATTCCAAGCATCGTACACAATGTCAAATCAAAGGCGATGGGACGTGCACAACGTAACTCATATCCTAATTCCACGGGTCGACTTTTTACTTTGATGCCAATTTCTTTCAATTGCCTTTGAAGCAAAATATTAAAAATATGTGCCTTGCTTACATTTCCTAATTCAGGATGTCCATGTTCATCATAGGTAAAGTCTATTCCACAATTGCGAATTTGTTCGTCGCTAAGTGCGTGAAATACTCCTTCGCTAACCATTGCTACCCCATATTGAATCCCATCTATACTTCTTTTTATAATAGAGGAAATAATAAGCTTAATGATTTTTTCAAAGGTGATTTCTGTCTTTTCAAACATTTCAGGAATGACGATCATAGGGAAATGACAGCTTGCTCCAATTCCAAAAGCAAGATGTCCGGCAGAGCGGCCCATTGCAGAGACAACAAACCAGTTATTACTAGTTCTTGCGTCTTCATATATGGTATTTCCAATTACTACTCCCTCATTTTTGGCAGTATTAAAACCAAAAGTAGGTATGCCCTTTGGCAATGGGATATCGTTGTCAATAGTTTTTGGAACGTGTATATTTTGTATTTCTACATTGTTGTTGACGAGGTATTTTGTCAGTCTATTTGCCGTAGAAGCAGTATCATCTCCACCTACCGTAACAAGTAGCTTTACATTATTCTTTTCAAAAAAATCACTGGTAAATTCGTGATCCTTAGGCTTATGTCTACTCATTCTCAAGGCGGAACCTCCTATGTTGAAGAAGCGATCGGCGAACTGAAAGTCTATATCAACAGTTTGAGCCTTGCCATTAAACAGATTCTGATATCCATCATGTACACCTATCACTCTGTATCCTTCTTGCAAAAAAACTTTGGCGACGGTACTTACCACAGTATTCATACCGGGAGCTGGGCCTCCAGCACATAAAATAGCTATAGATTCTTTCATAGTAGTTGACATCTTTTGGGATATTGTTAAGAATCAAAAGTAATGAATGCAATATAGCTAAATATGTAGGGCAAACGCACTAAAATTTATTAATAGCTAGTAATCAAGAGCTTACATGTATACAATAGATAGTTACTTTAACCATAATTAATTAATAATGAATTATTTATGGGATTTTTTGTGTTTGCTCTGCCAGAGCTTACAGGAATTCTGGAAATGATGGGTTTTTATATACTAATTAGGCATTGATTATTCATCTACTTTTCTGATCCCGTCATCGTCCCATTCTATCTGGTCTCCAGCTTTCAATTGCTGGGCAGATTCTGGGGTAAGAGATGTCAATGGTTTGATTTTGACAATTTTTCTTCGATCTAGCTTATTTCCATTCGCTCTCCAACCTTTAACTTCAATGAAGTCAGAAAGGTCCACTTTAAAGGATTGTTTATCTTTCTTTCCTTTTGTAATGGTGTATTCAACACGAGGGTGTACATCCACAGACACATATATAAGCTTTGAACCCGTCTCTTCGCTGATAAATGTAAAAGGACGATCGACAGTAGTAGTTTCTATTTGAAATCTTTTTACGTAGTAATCATTATTTTTACCATCATAATGAACGGCTGTGATGACTCTCTCTTCATCAAATTTTTCAATGACCTCGATTTTTTTCATATCATATCGATTCGTCAACTCAAAATCAGTTAGCTCATAACTTCCATTATTATAGATGACTAATATCTTATCTTCAGTATCAAATTCTCCCAGTAATTTTCCCCTTTCATCTGTATTCAATCTTCCTACAGTCTCATCCAGCCAAATCTTCATCCCTCCCAGCGTAGAACTGCCAATAGATTTCTGTGTAATTTTTCGAATGGGATATTTTGTCAGTACGTTTCCTTGAGAATTTCTCCCTTTGATAGCAAGTTCTCCAAAATCAAAATCAAATTCTTTATTTTTAGCGCGACAATTTTGGGTGAGGAGAATAGTTACTACCTCTTCTTCACTGTTGAGGTGAACAGCAAAATACAACAACTTAGAACCGGGATTACCTTTAGTTACATCATATTCTCTATCCCGCGTAATGGCCTTTACTGCAAAACGTTTGACATAATTTCGTTTATCTACAGGATCTCGGTAAATAGCATGGTATATTTTTCGTTCATTTCCTTTTTCCCATACGTCTACATGAAGGATATCCTTACCGACAAAAGATTTGTCTTGAACTTTGGTTACCAAATACTTGCCGTCCTTTCTAAATACAATGATATCATCGAGGTCCGAACAGTCACATACAAACTCATCCTTTTTAAGCCCATATCCTACAAATCCTTCTTTGCGATTGACATATAACTTCTCATTGGCAACAGCAACCTGTGTAACCTGAATATTATCAAAAGCTGTGATCTCCGTTTTGCGTTCTCTTCCTTTACCATATCTATCTAACAAGGATTTAAAGTAATTGATGGCAAACTCAGTTAGGTTGGCCAAATGATGTTCAACCTCTTTAATTTCTTGTTCCAGCCTATTGATCAGTTCATCTGCTTTAAAGGCATCATACTTCGAGATTCGTTTGATCTTGATTTCAGTAAGTCTTGTTATATCATCTTCTGTTATTTCACGAAAGAATTGAGACTTAAAGGGTTCAAGTCCTTTGTCAATGGTCTCGATGACTGATTCCCAGGTCTCGCATTCTTCTATATCTCTATAAATGCGATGTTCAATGAAAATTCTTTCTAAAGAGGAAAACAGCAGGCGCTCCTTTAATTCGTGTAGGCGAATTTCCAGCTCCTGTCGCAATAGATCTCGTGTGTGATGAGTAGATATATTAAGAATATCATCTACAGTGAGAAAATGTGGCTTTTGATCTATGATTACACAAGCATTGGGGGAGATTGATACTTCACAATCGGTAAAGGCATACAGTGCATCAATGGTAAGGTCCGGAGAAACATCATTGGGAAGGTCTATTTGTATCTCAATTTCTTTTGCTGTATTATCTACAACTCGTTTGATCTTGATTTTTCCCTTATCATTAGCTTTTACAATAGACTCCATAATACCACCCGTTGTTGTTCCATAAGGAACATCCTTAACTAACAGTGTATTTTTGTCTCTAATTTCAATATTAGCTCTGCAGCGGACCCTTCCTCCTCTTTTTCCTTGATTGTAATTTTCAATATCAATCGAGCCTCCATGAGGAAAGTCGGGGTACAACGTGGCCTTTTTGCCTTTAAGAATATTAATAGAAGCCTGTATAAGTTCACAGAAGTTATGTGGAAGTATTTTTGTAGAAAGTCCCACAGCGATACCTTCAACACCTTGTGCCAAAACCAGGGGAAATTTCATAGGTAAGGATACGGGTTCCTTTTTTCTACCGTCATAAGATGCTTGCCACTCAGTGATTTTGGGATTGAAAGCTACCTCCAATGCAAATTTTGACAGTCGTCCTTCAATATACCTGGATGCAGCTGCACGGTCCCCTGTACGTGTGTCTCCCCAGTTACCCTGGCAGTCTATGAGTAAATCTTTTTGTCCCATATTGACCAATGCATCTCCTATTGCTGCATCTCCATGGGGATGAAACTGCATGGTTTGTCCTATTACATTGGCAATTTTGTGAAATCTCCCATCATCCATGGTTTTTAAGGCATGCAATATACGTCGTTGAACGGGTTTTAACCCGTCGTGGAGTAGGGGTACAGCTCTTTCCAAAATGACATAAGATGCATAGTCAAGAAAATAATTTTCATACATCCCTGATACTGGAAAAGAATGCTCTTCCTGAAGTGTATCTTTACCGTTTGAAGCTGACATGTATATACGTTCCTATTCTTATTGACAAAGGATATAGCTAAAATTATTAGGTAAATGTAATAAAATTAGCTGTAGGGTCGAATACCTTAATTTAATTACTAAACTAGAGTGTAGTATAAGATACAAGTTAAGAATAATATGAAGGAAAGTATGCTAATTTATTAGGCAGATTTCATATTATCTCGAGGGATTCGAGTTGTACATTCAATAAGCATAATGATGGTAAGATAGGTTTAACAAACTAGAAAATTGAACTTATAGGGATAATTTTGTTTAATACTGTAAACAAAAGGTTAAACAAGTTGTTTATCTTTTACAAATGTCAAATATTATGTATGAATAGCCAAAATATCTGATTAAATTCTCTGAACCGAGGGTATTCTCAATACGAGATACTGTGTGTAAAAAAATAATCATAAAAACTATCACTCGCTAAGTATATAACATTTTAACATTAATATATGGATACTTTAAATCTGCTTACAAATCTGCTTGCCGTAGAGCTACAATCTGGAGATGTGATTGGATTCACATTCTTTACAGGTTACATGGCAATGTTTGCTGCTTCAATATTCTTCTTTTTTGAAAGACAGAATGTAGAAGGAAAGTGGAAGACTTCACTGTTAGTCTCTGGACTTATTACCATGATCGCTGCTGTGCATTATTACTATATGCGCGGATATTACATGGAAACTGGTGATTCTCCTACTGAGTTTCGTTACATTGACTGGACACTTACTGTACCATTGATGTGTGTTGAATTTTATTTGTTGATCAAACCTTATGGAGCAAAAATGGCGGTTATGTGGAGATTGATTCTTGCTTCAGTTGTGATGTTGGTGGCAGGATATCTTGGAGAAGCTATTTATCCTGATCAGACGATCCTTTGGGGAGTTATTTCTACATTAGGATATGTTTGGATTGTGTATGAAGTACAATTTGGATACGTGAAGAAAATGGCTGAAGAATCTAACGATCCCGATGTGGCAAAAGCCGTCACATTACTACGTAACTTCATTTTGATTGGTTGGGCGATATATCCTATCGGCTATATGGCAATGGAAGGAAACCTACTTTCTGGTGTATTGGAACCCGCTAGTATGGATTTGATCTACAACATTGGAGATGCAGTAAACAAAATTGGTTTTGGACTTGTAGTATACTCAGTAGCAGTAAACTC
>CAZZEC010000274.1:0-5244 GCA_964652565.1 uncultured Bacteroidia bacterium | reverse complement strand
TTAACTCGCTGCAACTGCTTTTCAAATTCCTTCCAAAACTTTAGACAACTTCTATATAAAAAATATCCACTACGAATAATTTTGGGGTATATTTTTCTAATATTGGGAGATACCAGCCAGGTAAAAAGACTTTCTGATATAGTTTTCTTCTAAAGTCTTGATTAGTTCTATTTGCTTTATTTAGTAATAAATAGATTATTTTTTTCAAAAACGGATGAGTAAAAGAAACTTTATAGGATTGAATAATTGAGTTAGTAGGTATATGAAAAAATTCATACCCCTTATCAATAATTCTTTCCTGTGTTTCAGTTGTGTATTCTATATCTCCAGCATATACAATATTAAATCCTTCATCTTTAAGTAGATTAGCCAAAGTAAAAGATGCATTTAAATGACTCAAGACAGGAGATACAAAAAAAACAATATTTTGTGTTTCCATTTCAAGAATGAACTAAAATTTAGTGCTTTAACAATGGATTATGAGTAAGCTAAATCAGTACTTGCTAAACTTAAAAATAGTACGAATAGGTATACATATATGGCACGAATAAGCTTAGAGGAAGGAAGAGTATTAGCATATCCTAGGATGCAAATAATGCTTAAAAAACCACATTCTAATCTACTGAGAAATACTCCAATAAGAATAGAAATAAGGAAAAGATGACGTATTTCAGATTTTCGAAAAATTATGAATGCTACAGGTATAGCCAATTCCCCAAATATAACCATATAAGAGAATACTTTTGATATCAACGGAAGCTGTTTAGATGGACTTAATAGGGTTTCTCCTCCATCTATTGATGGTTGTGAAGAATGAAATTCTGAAATGATCTGATTATTAGTTGAAATTATGTCTTGAAAATGGCTTAGTAGAGCAATAATTGGTTTAAATAGTTCGCCTCTTAAAAAAAGGGTAGCGTAATATGATCCATCTCTGACTTGTGGAGATATAAGTTTGTGGAGTCCTGCAAAGAACATTAAAAGAACAAGGAGTAACCAAGCTTGGTTGTAGAGTGTGGTTTCATAATTACTTTCATTACTTTGATTTTCCAAATATGCAGTAGAAGCCATAAATAAGGTCATATAAAGTAGTAAGTAATGATGATTCGCTGGCCTAAACGGGTCAAATAATATCTCCAGAAACAACAAAGCACCTAACAAAATCTATAATACTGGTTGGTTCAGCTCATTTTTTCCAAGTACCAATTGGTAGATTATCATTAAGCTCAATATCAGTGCAGGAATGAAAAGAGTATACGAAGTACTTAGAATGTAGACGGCAGTTGATGCAAATGTGAGTCTATACACCATATCTGTGGTAGTAAAACTGTCAATTTTTTCTGGATAGAAAGACTCAATTAGTCGATTCATAGTTGTATGCTTTAATCAATTTTCTTTTGTAAGTTATTTTCTCTATATCCATGTAGGGTTGCCATATTTCTATCCGAAAATCGTTCATATTTTTATGATCCCTAAGAGCATTAGCAAGCCTGTTAACATTTTTGCTATTTGGAAATTCTTTGATTCTAAGAAGTATCTCAGATCGATTAGGTATGTCATTGTAAGTACTATCTAGTATGTTTACTATATTTTGATTGTTTTCATTTATCCAAATTTGGTTTTGAGTCCAATGGGTCTCTGAGTACATTCCAAATCCCCCCCTCGCCATCTTGATAGGCCATGTGATACTAAACGCAATTGATTGAGAGCCACTAACACTAATAAAATAGCTGCCCCGTATTTCAATAGAGAACTTTGAAACGTTTTCATTTTACATCAATTGTTAGGAAAATTATTATCAAAAGACTATCGATAATTTCAGATTATTATGATCCTATCTTTTATCAAATAAATATATATAATAATCTTCATTTTATCAATTTTTTTTCATAATGATATATGTACTTTTTTATAATTCATTATTGTTGCATATTCTATATAAATTATAATAAATAATGTAAAATTTATATATGAAATAAAATCGTTTTAAATAGAGCATTATTGACCGATCCATTTCATGAAATCTAAGGGGTACAATTATTAGTTTGCCTAAGTATTTAGATTCATGTAACTTTAATTAGGATATCTTCAAAAATTCTCTACAATAATTAACAACGCAAGAGCTAGCTCTCCTCCAGCTGTGATTCTGGGAGAATAGAGCAAATTCATGGACATCTTTACCTTTACCTTGATCTATGATTTTCTCCTAAATATGATGGCCAACAGGAAAAATGAGGTCATGCTTCTTTGGATAATTGGAGCCGTAGAACCGGAAATCGGTACCGAGAGAACTCGATACCGATTTATAGCCTTAGAATGGCCATTGCCAATTGCCTCTTTGTTTATTGGGCCATAAATTCGGGATGACTCATGTCTTTTTACAAGGCTTCAATTAAAATAACGCAGAATCTGGTCCAGGCGGTGGAGGTCCTTTACGTCTTTTTCCAGGTCTCCTCATTTTTCTTCTACGCTGCTTCATTTTCTCTAATTGTTCCTCTGTCAAATAGGGACGAAGCTCCATACGCATACTATCAAATTGCATTCGTATCCCATTACGATATTCTTCTAATACCCTATAGTGTTTTTCCAAAATAGGCCTTATTTCAGATTGTTGGGTTTCAGTGGCTTCTAACATTTCAACATGATGTTTTATAAAACCTTCTTCCCGAGCCACACGAGTAAAACGATCAACTCGTTGTTTGAAAAAATAACCGGAAGTAAAGATGCCCAATCCAAATCCTATTACCAACGTCATCAATATTACGATAAAGGGCTTTATGTGTGATTTCATATATATGTAAAGATTATGAGTCTTAAGTTGGGCCGAGGTTATTTAATGTCTATTCCGAATGTATCATATTGCGCTAACACATCTTCCTGGTATAGCTGAGATATTCCTGTCATAGCTTCCAGGCTAATTGACCCTTCAGTCAGCCAGGTAACTACGATCAATAGAAGGAGCACTGCCAGACTTGGTATAGCGATTTGTTGGAAGGCCTTTCCCCAACTATTCATCGTTCGAGGCTCCCCTCGTTCCAGTTGCTGTATCTTGTGCATCACCTTGCCAGCAAAGAAAGGAGCAAATTGATACTCAAGATTTCCAAGGGCTTCTCTCATCTTTACCAGTCTCTCCTTCTCTTGCTGCAGTTCAACAGAATCTCTCAGCGCAGCATCCAGCCGATGCTGTTCTTCTTGAGATAGCTGTTGATCCAATGATCGAATCAATAATTCATATGCTTCTTTATTCATGAGGCTAAAGATGTTAAAATATCCTTCATTTTTTTTTGGGCTCGTGCCAATCTCGATAGTACGGTTCCTTCGGGTATACTGAGGATTTGTGCTGTCTCCTGTGTACTATATCCTTCTATTAGGCGTAGGACGATTACACTCTTAAAGCCAGGGGATAGCTGCTGCAAAGCCTGATGGACCCAACCTTTTATATCTCGCTGATTTTGAGATTCTCCATCATCAGATATATCCGGTAACTGATCATAATCTCCTCTTTCAAGTCCCAGTAGCTGTCTTCGCTTTCTCTTTTTCAACGCATTCAACGAAAGATTGATTGCAATCCGTGTCAAATACGTACTTAGTTTCGCATCCCCTTTAAATTGATCAATGTTCTTATAAAACCGAATAAACACTTCCTGACCTATATCCTCAGCCTCTGGATTATTCCCAAGCATTCCTTTAACCGTTTGAGCAACACGTGATTCATGTCTTTTTACTAACATGCTAAAGGCTTCCATATTACCCTCTTTTACCTGTTGTATGAAATACTCGTCGGGCTTCACTATCGCTGGTTTCACCACTTATTAATTTTATCCTTTTGACAATGCGAAATTGCATTTTATTCCCTTCTCCATCATATTTTATTCCTTAAGTTTGCAGCATGAAGATTTTGCTTGTAGGAGGAGGGGGCCGAGAACACGCCCTCGCCTGGAAAATAAGTCAGTCTCCCAAATGTGAGGCTCTGTATATCGCTCCTGGAAATGCTGGAACAGCGCTGGTAGGAACAAATGTAGATATCAGCCCAACAGACTTTACTGCCATGGAGCATTTGATCCGCAAAGAAGGGATCGACTTGATCGTGGTAGGCCCAGAGCAGCCTCTGGTAATAGGGATAACTGATTATTTTGAAGATAAGAATATTCCGGTTATTGGTCCCAATAAAAAAGCCGCTCAGTTGGAAGGGAGTAAAGCTTTTTCTAAAAATTTTATGGAAAAGTATCATATCCCTACAGCCAAATACCAAATATTTGAGGCTCATCAGATCGATGAAGCATTCAACTATATTAAAGACCACCCGCTACCCTTAGTGGTTAAAGCCAGCGGATTAGCAGCCGGTAAGGGCGTACTTATCTGCCAAGCCCGTGAAGAAGCAGTAAGTGCTATTAAAGATATGCTCTCTGGAGAAGCATTTGGAAGCTCAGGGAGAACCGTGGTAATAGAGGAATACCTTGAAGGAATTGAAGCTTCTATTTTTGTGCTCACCGATGGTGAGCACTATCTGATATTACCTCCCGCCAAGGATTACAAACGCATTGGAGAGGGTGACAAAGGCCTGAACACAGGTGGGATGGGAGCGGTATCTCCCGTACCTTTTATTCACCCTCCTTTAATGGATAAAATAGACAAAGAAGTTATCCAACCCACCCTTAATGGGATCAAACAAGAAGGTCTCAATTACAAAGGATTTATTTTCATCGGATTGATGATCGTAAAGGATCAACCCTATGTACTCGAATATAATGCGAGAATGGGCGATCCTGAAACTCAGGTAATCATTCCTCGACTTAATAATGACCTCGTAGACTTATTGGAGGCAACAAGGAATGGAACACTGGATCAGGAAACGCTGGAGGTAGATCCTCAGACTTGCGTGACTGTGGTATTGGTAAGCGGTGGATATCCTGGCCCTTACGAAAAAGGGAAAGAAATTAAAGGGTTGTCGCTTATTGAACATTCACTAGTATTTCACGCGGGAACTATACAGGAGGGCCAGCAGGTCTTGACCAATGGAGGAAGAGTATTGGCAATTAGCTCGTTAGGAATAAATATAGAGCAAGCCGTACATCAGTCTCTTACAAATGCTGTAAATATCGAATTTGAAGATGAATACTATCGTACAGACATAGGGAAAGATTTGTTGGAGTATTGAGGTTAGACGACGGACGGCAGTCAGACCATTGACCACAGACGATGGACGATGGACGACAGACTAGATTAAACCACAGACGATGGACG
>CAZZEC010000273.1:0-5325 GCA_964652565.1 uncultured Bacteroidia bacterium | reverse complement strand
ATCGTAAGGAAGATATCATACCACTAGGTTTAGACCTGGGGTTGACTGCACCTCAATTGCGTTTAATCTGGCATCAAATACGTCATCGTACTATTCTATAATCTTTATTCGTAAAATACTCAACATATCAGGGTAAACACACTGAAAATCATTAACAGCTGCTAATCAGCAGCTTATATTTATTCAATATATGAATATTTTAATTGCAATTAACTAACAATGAATTATTCATAAAAATGGGTACGTTTGCCCTGCTCACCATATTTGCAGGTTTGTTTTACAGTATTTCCTACCCTAATATTGCGTTTATTAATGAATACTTATGGAATTTGTACGCTCCAGGTTATCCAAAACTTTACTGATCTCTTTGTATAAAGACTTGCTTTTTCCAAGAATGATTGAGGAAAAAATGCTTGTTCTACTACGGCAGGGAAGAATCAGTAAATGGTTTTCCGGAATAGGTCAAGAGGCAATATCAGTTGGGGTTACAAAGGCATTGGAACCTACAGATTATATCTTACCCTTGCACAGAAATTTAGGAGTGTTTACCACGAGAGGGATAAAATTGGAACATCTTATGGGGCAATGGTTGGGGAAACCCATGGGATTTACAAATGGGAGAGATAGATCGTTCCATTTTGGACTTCCTGATGAACGGATAATAGGTATGATTTCACATTTGGGTGCAATGCTTCCCGTAGCTGATGGCTTAGCATTAGCAGCGAAAATGGACGGAGAACATGCAATTTCTGTAGCTTTTATTGGCGATGGCGGAACCAGCGAAGGAGATTTTCACGAAGCGATCAACGTTGCCGCGGTCTGGGAATTACCCGTACTTTTTGTGATAGAAAATAATGGGTACGGACTCTCTACCCCCGCAGCTGAACAATTTAACGTAGATAGCCTGGCCCAACGCGCCTCAGGCTATGGAATAGAAGGAGTAAGCATTGATGGCAATAACATATTAGAAGTGTATCGCACAGTCCAGAAACTGGCTAAAAAGATGCGTAAGACCCCTCAAGCGATTATATTGGAATGTAAAACATTTCGCATGAGAGGTCATGAAGAAGCTTCAGGCACCAAATATGTCCCTCAATCATTATTTGATGCCTGGAAGGCTTTTGATCCGGTAGATCAATATGAGCACTATTTATTGGACAAGCAGTTGATGAGCCAGGAAGAAATACATGCGGTTCGCGACGAATTAAAAGATCAGATTCAAACATCCGTTAATCTCGCATTAGAGGCACCTGATATACAGGTAGATGAAAACAAAGAATTAGCAGATGTTTATACTCCCTCTAGGATAAAACTGATTTCTCCAGGACATACACATAAGCCCTTGCGATTTGTAGATGCAATTAGAGAAGGATTGCAATGTGCCATGCAACAACATCCAGATTTAATACTCATGGGACAAGATATTGCTGAATATGGAGGAGTATTTAAAATAACGGAAGAATTTGTGGAAGAATTTGGTAAGGAAAGGGTAAGAAATACGCCGCTATGTGAATCGGCCATTATAGGCACGGCTATGGGGCTTTCTCTTGCAGGGAAAAAAGCAGTGGTAGAAATGCAATTCGCTGACTTTGTCTCTTGTGGTTTTAATCAAATTGTAAATAATCTTGCCAAGACTCACTATAGATGGGGACATGCACCTCAAGTAGTAGTGAGAATGCCCACGGGGGGTGGCATGGGAGCCGGTCCCTTTCATTCACAAAGTACAGAATCCTGGTTCACGCATGTCCCCGGTCTTAAAGTAGTCTACCCTTCCAACCCTGCAGATGCCAAAGGCCTTCTAATCTCGGCTATCGAAGATGGAAACCCTATTATGTACTTTGAGCACAAATTTTTATACCGCAGCATTAGTGATGAGGTGCCTGAAGGGTATTATCATACCCCCATCGGCGAGGCAGTATGTGTAAAAGAAGGTCAGGATATTACGATAGTAACCTACGGAGCGGGAGTACATTGGGCACTTGAAACGATACATAACGAACATTGGGAAGATAGAATAGAAGTTATTGACCTTCGCACCTTAATCCCCTGGGATTATCCAACCGTACAGGCATCTGTGAAAAAAACAGGTAAGTGTATGGTGTTATATGAAGATACTTTCACTGGAGCATTTGGTGCAGAAATAGCTGCACATATAGCAGAACACTGCTTTGAATATTTAGATGGTCCTGTGATGAGAGTAGGGTCTCTGGACAGTCCCGTTCCATTTCATCCTGCTTTGGAGCAACAATTTCTTCCCAAGAATCGCCTAACAGAAAAGCTATACCAATTATTAGCCTATTAATACATAGGGTACTATTTTCTAGCTGAATACGTAATAGTAGGGGATAGACAATATTATTTTGTATTATAAATACCTAGCTATAGTGGCTTTTCAATAAGTGCGTGTTCACATCCCTCTGGGGGAATTAATTCCGCACTTATTGAGAATTGAATTAACCATAATTAAGTACATCCACTTAAATAGCTGCTAAATATTTTCTGCATGGAGCTTTTTACAGTATATTCTTTTCAACTCGCTTTAACAATTGGGAAAACTCTATCTATTCCATTACTTTTACCAAATATTTACGTTAACAACCCACGGTTTTGAAAATAAGAAATGAAGTCAAATTTGGGATCTTTGCCTTACTTGGAATAATACTTTTTGTAGTGGGAACCAAGTATTTGCAGGGTTCCAAGATGTTTGGCAACCGCGTCTTTTTGTACGCCGAATATGATGATGTACAAAACCTCATTGTCAGCAATCCCATTGTGATGAAGGGTGTTAGGATTGGGAAAGTTCGGACTATCACCCTGGATCAAAAACGAGGCAAGGTGATTACAGAGCTACAATTTGATCAGCCCGTACAAATCCCCTACCACGCTGAAGCGCTGATCTACAGCACCAATGTATTAGGGGCAAGTGCGATACAGATATCTTATGCTGATTCTATAGAGGCTCAAGGCTATTTTGGATCAGGAGATACTATACAGGGCTCGCTCGATAAGGATTTGTTTGACATTGCAGAAAATGTCGTGGCTACGAGTGGGGAAGAATTACTGGTTCAAGTGGGGATTCTCGCAACAGAATTGAATAAAACGGTTAAACGGTTTAATGAGATCCTTCAAGATCCACGAGGCAAGAATGTAATTCTGGAAACATTGGAAGACGTCAGAGCTTCTGCAGCAAGCATCAAAAGTGTAACAAATAGCCTTGATAGCATTTCGCAAACCTTCGTTGACCTTACCCGAAATACGGACTCCATTGTAACCAGTGTAGCAAACAATCGAGACGAAATAGAATCAATTATAGGAAATACGAAATCTACCACAGATTCCATGATCAACGTTGTAAGCGATATCCGGGAACTTACGGCTAATGCCAGTTCTACTGCTCAGAGACTTGAAAATGCCATTTCCAAGATCGATTCTACAGGTGGAACACTGGGCTTATTGCTAAACGATAGAGAGCTGTATGATAATGTTAATAATATAAGCGCTAATGTTAATAAGCTAATAGAGGACGTCAGCGATAGACCTTCACGATATGTCGATGATATCAAATTATATTTATTTGAAAGACGTCCTCCTAAGGAAAAAAGAAAGCGTGATCAGAGCGAGGAAAAAGATAGCGATACATCATCTTCCGATTCAGGTACAAACGAATAAAATCTCTATCTAGGAGTATTCATATGTACGTCCGTTCAAGGGATATGGATAATCCTTTCCTAACTCAACGCCGTGATATTGTGCCTCTGCCCTATCTTTCCAGGGTTCATGAATCATTCCTGAAGGCAACTTCTTCAACTCACGTAACCAATGGCGTATATATTCTCCTTTGGGGTCGTATCTATTTCCCTGGGATATTACGTGAAAATACCGATGTTTACGAGGGTCATTACCTACTCCCGATACATAATTCCAATTTCCCCAATTGCTACACACATCATAATCAATTAACACAGATTCAAAATATTCAGCTCCCATCCTCCATTCTAATCCGAGATCTTTTACCAGGAAAGACGCAACATTTTGTCTCCCTCTATTTGACATGAATCCAGTATGTAAGAGTTCGCGCATATTGGCATCTACAAAAGGTATCCCCGTTTGCCCCTTTCTCCACAACTCAAATAAGTCCCAATCCACCTTATTATCGAGTGAGACATCCTGAATTCCCGTTTTTCTGAATAAATTATTCCCATGCTTTTTTCCAATAAATCGGAAAAAGTCTCTCCATATCAACTCGAACACCAGCCAGTAAGTCGATTGGTTTTTCTTGCGTAATTTCTCATATCTTGTTACCTCCTGATGTATCCACCTGGGTGATATGCATCCCATAGCTAACCAAGCAGAAAATTTGGATGAATAGTCTGCACCTAGCAACCCGTTTCTTGTCTCTTTATAGACTTTCAATAGGTCTTGTTCCCAAAAATATTCGTTCAACCGCTCCATACCCGCTTGTTCTCCACCTTTGAAATTTAGGACAGCGCGAGAATCATCTTCCCATTCTTCGAACCCCAGTTGGGTAATATGAGGTAGTTCCTGTTCCTCATTTACGGAAACACCATGAATAGATTGTGGGGTAGGAATCACCGATCTAATACGAACAAACTTTTCTATTTCTTTGCGAAAAGCTGTAAAAACTTCGGGTAAGGATTGTATGGGCATGGGTAAATCTTCCAGGTGGTATAATGTGCTCCCCCAGTAGAGTTCCATGGCAATACTTGCCTTGAACAATTTATTTTCTAACTCCCTTTCTACCGAAATCTCCTCATGCATAACTTCCTTATGAGCAAAAACTGCTTCACATTTGTAATCACGGGCAATTTCTGGAATAACATCTTCAGGCTTACCATGAAAAATATATAAATCTGTCCCTTTTTCACGTAGTTGATTACGAAGGTCTTCCAGGCTTTCTAATAAAAACCGCGTACGAAATTTTCCAGTCTTAATAAAACCGTGCGATGTCTCTTCCCAATGTCTAGGATCGAAACAGTACACTGGCAAGATTTCTTTTGCAGATTGTATAGCCTTAACCAACGGCTCATGGTCATGTAACCTCAGATCATTTCTGAACCAAACGATTGCTTTATCCCATTTCATATATTCAGAACCATCAATATGTTGTGAAAGTTCAAGTATTACAATGAAATTATGTTGGTTGGAAGTAGTATATCCCGAAACAGGAAATTGTTGGTTAAAAAATGAATCACCTGATTGTTATGAACCTAAAAAAAGGGGAAGTCTCATAAGTCGACTTCCCCTTTTAATTTTTTATTATTTTTAAAAATGCTGCGCTAATTTTTAAAAACAATAAATCCTCTT
>CAZZEC010000272.1:0-5449 GCA_964652565.1 uncultured Bacteroidia bacterium | reverse complement strand
AACAAGATTGGGAGCAATCGGATTTTGATTACAAAGCTTCAGATATCCATGAAGCCATTACTCAAAAGTCTCATTCTCAGATTGAAGAATTGTTAAAAATTCAGCGAAGAGGGTTTTATCAAGCTGTATTTTTCCTGTTCTTTTTTTCTTCTTTATACATATTCCAACCTACGATATCTTTCCTTTTACCCCTGGGAATTATCGCTACTTGCTTTATCATCTTATCTGTATATCTGGGGTATAAATTATACTACTTTCGCAAACCCGACATGACTGAAAACACAGCCAAAGCCATTCAAAACTCTCTGGAATTTGTGAGAGAAATTAATCGAACTCAAAAACGTTTACTCGTTGTATTGTTGCCCCTAAGTACCATCGGAGGAGGGATTATGGGAGCAATGTTGATGGGAGATAGTTTGCGTGAAATTCTCACAGACCCCTATTTTTTGACTGCTATACCCATTTTTGCTGTATTGACCTCGCTATATGGTTATAGAATATCTAAGTGGATCTCGAAAAGGAAGTGTAAAGGTTTGATGAATGAGTTAGAGAAGAATCTGGAGATTTTGGAGCAAGGGGGAGGAAGGTTAGACAACGAATTGTAGACCGTGGACGACGAGTAATGGCAGTATATACATGATCTATTATATATTCTATTACAAAGACATAAATACCAGCCACCGATTATAAGATTCTATCGCTTCTTTTTCATGGGAAATAAACGCCTGGATTCTTTCCCCTCCCTGATTCCTGAAATCTCAGCCACCAATGAATCCTGGCCAGCTTTTCTATACATTATCTTTTGGGGAAAATCGTGATCGGGATTTTCAAAAACCATCACGGATTGATCAATAGAAGTTAATGCAAAAAAAACTGCTTGTCCTTTATTTTGATTGGGTACAGTAGGTATATAGAAAAGATTATCCTCTTTCTGTAACAAACTTACTGTCTCCATCAACACAGTATCACTGTCATTTAGTAAATAGCTCTTTGCCCTTAACTCTCTATCGCTGATTTTTTCCCAAGTCTCAAAAACGATTCCTCTGGATGTCTTCTGCTCCCAGGTTCCAAGTATCCATTCGGTTTGATGAATATGATTTGATTTTTGGCAGGTAGTAAGCCCAAGTAAAAGAATCAATGAATAAAGTAAAAAGGCTTTCATGATAGATCTATAGGATGAAAAGATAAATAAACACGCATTTGATTATCAAATCAAGACTAACTACTTAGGTTATATCAATACCTATAAATTACACTGAATATATAAAAAAACCCGCCTTTTCAGGCGGGCCATCATTAAAAACAATGGTAGATAAACGCTATCTTCCAAATTTATTAGTTGAACGTATACTTAACACCCAACTGCAATCTCCAGGGAGTACCATTGATGCGTTCGGAACCTGCACCGGTTTGCACATTGTAATCGTATGCGTTTGTGGCAGGGTCAAAACCAGTAACTCGCATGAAGTCCACTCTTCTACTGAAATTAAAGCTACGTCCCCATTCTTCATTCAATAGATTGGTAAAGTTGAAGATGTCTGCTGTAAACTCTAATCCATGCTTGGACTCGGGTAATCTGAGCTTATATTTCAATCTCACGTCCATCGTAGCAAAAAATGGATTTTTTCCACCATTTCTTTCCACGTAACCTCCAAAACTTTCTCTCAAATAGTCCTTGAAATGATCGGGCGTATCTGAGTCATCTAACACTTCCTGATATCCCTGAGAAATGTTTTCAGGAGTTTCAGGACTATTGGGATCGAAAATGTAAGCTATATCATTTCTCAAGTTAAAATCTCCATTGACACTTGTATTATCATCAACGTGCAGAGAATAACGCGTCCCTCCACTACCGATAACAGTAATTCCTAAATTCAATCCGTTCCAGGTAGGTGTTGCGCCATTTACCACGAGTTTATCTGAAAAATGATTGTCAGAGAATCCGCGATTCAATGCACGAGGATCACCCTCTACAGGAAGAAATGTTGAGGTATTAGCTACACAACAATTGTAGGATGAGTTGTCCTTTGCCTGATTCCGAGTATAGCTGGCATTAATGTATCCATCCTTACCTATACGCGCAGTACCTTCAACGATAATTGCCCATTGATCTAATTCTCCATCAGAAGTAAGCAATAGTGCACGACCAACTCTATCAGATTTTCGAGAGTTGGTCCAGTCTGTAAGCCCTCTTTCTGTAATCGTCTCTGCTGGTACAAACACTTCTCTTCCTTCTATCGGAGTAGTGAAATAGGGATCGTCAACCAAATTAGCCTCCTGATATACATAATTATTTCTCGTACGGCTGATCAGTGCATTTACTCCCAAACTAAAACGATTCCCGAAGAAGTGTGTATAATTCACATTCGCTTTGAAAATAGTAGGTACCTCGAAATCTTCACTTACCGCATTTATGGTTGAAAAAGGAACTACTCCTTCTGGTACACCAGGTACAGTAGACGGATCCTGGCGATAAGCATTGAAATCTGGGGTGGGAACATTATCACCACTCACATCAATCGCACCTAGCAATACACCACTATTCTGTATATTATTAACTTGAGCATAGTAATGAGGCTGGGAAGTAAAAAATCCTCCTCCCACTCTAAAAATATCCTGGCTCTTTCCACCTACGTCCCATGTCAATTGTAGTCTGGGCTGGATATTGTCCCAATCTGCTGGTTCGACATCTGTACGTATTCCTAAATCATCAAATACGGTCTGATTGAAATCTGCTGCATCCATGAACGCCGTAGCGTCCCACCTAACCCCAAAAATAGCATTGAGGTGAGGATGAAGGTAGAAATCAACCTGTGCAAATAATGATAGGTCTAATACCGTTTGCTCTACTAAAGGAAGACCCTGCAAGGGAACTTCTCGTGCGTAGCGGTTGGGGTTCAGGTTTTCAAAATCTTCCAAAGAGTTGAAAAAGAAACGCCCGTTTTGCTCGTTAGAGAGTAACGTCTCCAGGTAGGTAATCATATTGTCAGTTCCAAACGTCAGATTAAATCTACCCAGGCTGACATAGGAAGTATTGGTAATATGCACTTGATTTTCGAGGTTAGTCTCAGGTGTAAAGCGTTGACCACCAATCTGGACACTCAGTGTACGATTTCTACCATTGGGCAATTCTGAATCCACAAATACGATCGCACGAGGAATATTACTGGAAGGGAGTTGACTACTGGGAGAAAATTCCCTTTCTGCATGTTGGTATTGTATTTTAAATTCATTTAAGAAGTTTTTGCTGAATGCAGAACGCAATGAAAGCAAGGAACTATTTTCTTGTGAAGAAAAATCAGACCAGGATTCTGCCAGTTCTATACTAGAGTTATCGCTTGTACGGAAGGGTTCATCCCATTTGTTCCAGTTATTTCTGAAAGTCAATCGATGCTTCTCATTAATTTGCCAATCCAATCTTGTAAACAGCGTATTAGCCGTAGTATTTACATCAAATTGACCTACCTGTTGATCATTACTCAATCCATACTGATCACGAGCTATTTGTATGAATCTGTCTAAATTATCCTCGGTAATCCCAATGCGGTTTTCGTCATCTGGTCCCTGAATGTCTGCAATAAATAGCGGTTCTGAAGCATCCTGTCTTTCATATACCGCATAAAAATGCAGTTTGTCTTTAATTAATGGACCGCCTATGCTAAATCCATACTGCGAATTATTAAAGTCAACATTTCGATCATTTCCTCTTATGTCCACACCACTCTGAAGGGCATCATTTCTGTGAAAGAAAAATGCACTTCCTTCAAATTCATTAGTTCCCGCCTTAGTAACCGCATTAATAGCACCTCCACCTTGCCTTCCTTGAGTGACATCATAGTTATTTGTCGATACTTCAAACTCTCTGATAGCCTCCTGAGAAATGGTGTAAGGTCCTCTTCCAATCTCACCAGCGGTCAACGTATTCCTTGCATTCACGCCGTCAATTGTAATGTTTGTTGATGTACGGCGTTGGCCCCCTAAATTGATAGATCCTCCTCCCTGAAGTGGAGACAAACTGGTCAATCTCGTGAAGTTTCTTCCTTCAGTAGGCAGGTTATTGATTTGAACAGCATTGATTTCTGTTGTTGCACCAATCTGGTCAATGCGATTTCTTTGATCATCAGCAGTGATTACAACGGTCGATAATTCTAATGCTTGTTCACTCATTTGAAAATCCACCTGCACCACATCCCCCAAGTTGACAGTGTATCCTGTCTGATTCTGATCACCGTAGCCAACAAATGAAGCTGTTACAGAATAAGGCCCCCCTAGCGGTAATTGCTGGATCTGATACTTTCCCTCAACATTGGCAATAGCACCGGTTTGGAAACCGGTAGAAGTATTTTTGACAATAATCGTAGCTCCTGCAAGCGGAGTACCTTGCTCGTCTTTTACGGTCCCTTTAAAAGAAGCATTTGTTGCTTGTCCCAAAAGCTCTGCACTCAGGATCAACGCAAACATGCTCCATGTAAGGAACCATTTAATCGTTGTTAAAGATAAAAATTTCCACATAGCATTTAATTTTTGAGTTTATCTCCCCAAAACTATGTGGCGGGTAAGGCGGCTTGATGTTAAAATTTAACATTGAACTCAATGTTAAAATAAACTTAACAGTATGATAATGGAATGAGCGTTTTAGAAATAAAAGGCAATTAAATTCAGGCAATTACTTTATTGCTTTCTGATTTGAGAGACAGTTTTCCCTTAGCTTTCAAGCGTTTCATTGCCTGGGACACACTCTGGCGAGTAGCAGCGGTAAGATCAGCAAGGTCTTTTTGAGAAAATAATTCGATTAATGGAACATATGTTCCATTGCTCAGCAAGACAGAACGGCTATACTGTTGATACATAAGTAATACCCGTTCCTCAATATTGCGAGAACTAACAGAAAAAAACCGAGCTTCTACTCTACACCATCTGCTAATGATGTATTTATTGAACCATTCTGAAACGATGGGATCATGTACAATTAATTCTTTGTAAAACGCCAGGTCAAATGTCCTTATATGAACATCGGAAACAGCTCGGGAAAACTCCTGGAAATTTTCCATAGGAAGATATTGTAAATTCCCAAACACTTCTCCAGGCCCTAATAAATCGTATAATACTTCATCTCCTTTATCTGAATACCCTCCAATTTTGACAGCCCCATATACGATTTCATACATTAAAGGAGGAGAAAAGGGAGGATTGTAGATATACTCTCCCTTACTGTAAAATAACTCATCGATCTTACCCGATACATCATATTTATTCGATTCCTGTAAATACCTGTGCAAGGAAAAATATTTCATAACTCCGGTGATTGTGAATGACAAAAGCTTGTACATTAATTATACTAATTACTTCATTCGAATGTTGTTTTATTTTGTCCAGTTTGTCGTGCAGATTCAATACAGGGCAAACGCACTAAAATCATTAACAGCTGCTAGTCAGTAGCTTAAATTGA
>CAZZEC010000271.1:0-5563 GCA_964652565.1 uncultured Bacteroidia bacterium | reverse complement strand
GGATTCAGAATCATGTAGGTAACTCTATTCTGGTAAAAGTAAACCAGATCGGTTCACTTAGTGAAACCATTGACACCGTACAATTAGCCAATCGCAACAAATACACGACGATTATCAGCCACAGAAGTGGTGAAACAGAAGATACTACGATTGCGGATATTGCCGTAGCATTGAATTCCGGTCAAATTAAAACAGGTTCAGCTTCGAGAAGCGATAGAATTGCCAAATACAATCAGTTGCTTCGCATAGAAGAAGAATTGGAAGGCGCAGCCAGATTTGGTGCCGATATGTTTCCGTACGTGAAGATGTAAATGTTATGTAGAAAGGCAAAACCATGCGTTCCTACATAATTATAAATTGGGGTTAGGTGTTTGCCTGCCCCATTCGCATTTATTCCCATATTTACCAACTGTATTTTAGAACATATACGCTTTTTACGTGAAAAAAATCCTCTTCTTTTTTATATTCGTAAAATCGGAATGTTCATAAAATCACATGGCTGAGTTAGCTAAAGTCCCTATTGAATGGGACCTACTCCTCAAAGAGATCCAAAATGAGCGATGTATCCTATTGTTAGGTCCAGATCTGGTAACCTTACCGGATGGCTATGCTTTTCAACATACCTTACATTCTTATCTCAAATCTACCCAACAGAAGACGCCTACTTATTATGAGGCAGATGAGTTTTTTTCCTTTCGTAATAATGCACAAAAAAGGCGCACCTACTATGCAATACAGGATTTTTATGCTGAGCGTCAACCTGGCTCTTTACATAGAAAACTAGCTGAAATTCCCTTTCATCTGATTATTTCTCTCTCACCCGATACACTCCTCCAGCAAACTTTTAATGATTCAGGACTGGATTACCAATTCGATTTTTATAAAAAAGGACAGAATCCTGCACCACTTACTCCCCCTCATCAAGAACGACCCCTGATTTATAATCTCATAGGATCAGCAGAGGATGATCATTCTTTAGTGTTCACCTATGAAGATCTATTTGAGTATCTACAAGCGATCTTTGGTCATTATGATTTACCTGATACGTTGAGAGAAGGGATATTGAATGCACAACACTTGGTCTTTTTAGGCATACAGTATGAAAAGTGGTACCTGAAACTGCTACTCAGACTGCTTAATTTGCATGAAAATAAGGTTATAGACGCCTGTAGTCAGGCAGGTCAACTGAACGAAGAACTGTTGACTTATTATACCGAGCATTTCGAGATCGTCTTTATTGAGACGGAGGTCCAGGCATTTGTGGATCAACTCCACGAGCGATGTGCACAAAAGGGCTTCTTACGTAAAGGGGGTACAGAATTATCATCTGACTTTTTGAATAGAGCCAGGGAGATGCTGGGACAGAATCAGACTCGTGAAGCGTTAAAATATATTGAAGCCTACATAAAAAAACATAATGAAGATTTTTTGGACGACGCTACACTCATTTCTAGTCAGATAAGCGAACTGGAAGGAAATATTCGTCTTAACCTTATAGATGTGGAGGAAGCAGAACGCAAACGAGCACGAATTAATCAAGCTCTTCTTAACCTTGCTACAACTGTATGTAAACGGATAGATGCATGAAGACACGTTATCCAGGAATACGGCCGTTTGAAACAGAAGAAGAAAATATTTTCTTTGGTAGAGACGAAGATATACAGCAACTTCTCAGGTTAATTAAGCTGGAAAAGCTAGTGGTGCTTAGTGGTAAATCTGGATTAGGAAAATCGTCCTTACTCAATGCAGGGGTCGTTCCTCAACTAGAAACGGATGGATATAAGATACTTAATTTGCGTCTTGGATCTTATACTGCTGGGGAAGATCTACAAATACTCGAGCCACAAGACTTGTTGAAACAACGTATAAAAGGGGATTCTTCTGAACAGTCTTTCTTGTATGATATTACGGACTCTGATACCTCTGTTTGGTTTCAAGCTAAAAATCAACAACTGATACATTCCATTGGGAGAGGGTTTGTACTGGTGTTGGATCAGTTTGAAGAACTCTTTAATTGGCCATCAGAGGCTATTGATCGATTCAAAAAAGAATTAGCCAGTTTATTGAATTGGGAGATATCTCCCCAGGTGTCCCAGGCATTAAAATCCCATTTGAGGGAAGATCCCGATTTTCTTTCAGACGAACAGCTTGACCAGCTGTATACTCCCTTGAATGTTAAGGTTGTCATGGCTATTCGCTCAGATCGACTAGCACAGGTCAACCAGATGAAGAATGTACTTCCAGAAATACTCAAGGAGGTCTACGAGCTAAAGCCGTTGGGTGTACATCAGGCAAGAGATGTAATTGTTCTACCCGCACAACTGGACGGAGCATTTAATACTCCTCCCTTTGAATATGATCCTCAATCATTGATGAAGATCCTGGAATTTCTTACGGATGGATTTCAGGATCGCGTAGAATCCTTTCAGCTTCAATTAATCTGTCAATTTATTGAAGATCAGGTTGTACCCAAAGAGTATAACAAAGACGAAACCGCGCCTGATCAAGGAAGTTATATAGTTAAACCAGAGGACCTTCCTCCCCTGGACCGTATCTTCAAGAACTACTACGATCGTCAGATTGGAAGTTTACCGAGTACTCAAGATCAGCAGAAAGCTCGTAAGTTTATCGAAGAAGGACTCATCTTTGAAGAAGAAGAACGGAGGTTATCTTTATTTGAGGGGGTAATTCGAAGCCGTTACAAGATATCGAAAGAACTGTTACAGCGTCTGGTAGATTCGCGTTTGATCCGGGCTGAGCCACTTGTTGGAGGAGGATATGTGTATGAACTTACACATGATACACTTATCCCGCCTATTCTGGAAGCCAAGAAAAGGCGAAAGGTATTACATCAGCGTAAAAGGTTGGGGTTTGGAGCATTGTTGGGAATAGTAGTCATAGTAGGCTTGTCTTTTCTGACCATATGGATTAACAATCAGCGATTGGAAGCAGAAAGAGCGTTGGCAGCATTGCAAAAAGCCAACCAACAGCGAGTAACTGAATTAATGGGACGATTTCCAACGTTGATCAATCAATTACGATTCGAAGAAGCCATCGATTTGGTAGAACAGGCATTGGATATACAAGCTGCTCCAGCATTAAGTCAAAAGGCAGCAGCTGAATTGTTGTTCTACTTTTCCGAGGCTGGAAAACCGGCATGGGTATGGACGTTATGGGCAAAGCTGGATTCCACCATTTCTGATGGGACAAACCTCTCTACATTAGATAGTCTTAATTTTCTCCAACATACAATGACTCAATTAATTTCTGAATCAGAGTTGGATTCTTTGCATAGAAAATACTATCCAGTAATGGCGAATATTGAAGGAGGTACTTATTTAAGAGGTACTGATGCGAAGGATACGGTATTGATAACTTCAAATCCTTTTGCTGTTAGAGAAGAGGTAAACCTTCACGAAGTGGAGCTCTCCAGTTTTGAGATAGGAATATTTGAAATTACAGTTTTGCAATACCAACTTTTTTGTGAATCGAGTAACAACTTAATGCCAAATAAGCCTTTAAGTTGGGGTTATGTAGGAAACAATCCTATGGTACATGTTTCATGGTTGGGTGCAATCTCGTATTGTAATTGGTTGAGTAAAAAGAATGGATTAGCTCCCATTTATGAGATTCACGATGCCGAAAATACATTGAAAGAGGACAGTATTGTCATTCGTATACAAAGAGATGGATTCAGGCTTCCTACCGAGGCAGAATGGGAATATGCTGCAGGAGGTGGAAAGCAAGGAAGAATGACAACTGGTGCTCGTAAATATCTTTTTGCAGGCAATGATTCATTGCCTACTGTTGGCTGGTATATTGCGAATAGTGATAAAAGGACGCAACCCGTAGGAATGAAAGCACCCAATGAGTTAGGATTATATGATTTCTCCGGCAATGTGAGTGAATGGTGTAGTGATTGGTTTGGGAAATATCCTGAGAATAAAGTAATGAATCCTGTAGGTATTGAAAAAGGAAGCACTAAGATATTTCGAGGTGGGAGTTGGATCAGTGAACCAAAGGAATGTAGAGTATCTTATAGAGGAGGTAGAAAATCTGATTTTGATAGCTTTGCACTAGGATTCCGTATTGCCAGATCTATACGACCATAATGATAAATGTAGTTTTTAGTCATGACAACAGCGTTGGCTTATCAACTAATAAATATCTCTTTTGTTAATAATACCATATTTCTGTAGAAATTTTTCCAGATTTTTATTTTCGCTATTTATCATAGGTCTTTGTATAGTACTATTCGCTTCATAGATATTGTACTTTTCTAAAAATTTACTGAGTAGTCTGTCATCATTTTGATATACTTTTGAGTATGGATTAGAAATGTCAAGAGGATATTTATCAGACCTAGTGTCATCATCAGTGAGTGGTACCATATTATCAAATCCTCTGTCTTCTAAGCAATCTGGTATTGAAAAATCATCTTCTAAAAAACTGTCAAGTTCTCTAGACTTTCTGACATCTTTTTTGGAAACTAAATACAAGCTGTTGCTAGCATATACCCGATAAAAATCTTTCCATTTACATAATATTTCAACTCTCAATTGTCTGCTGGTTTGAGTGTGAATGTCTAAATTACCGTGTACGTCATATCCACGTTCCCATCTTAATTCAAGCATTCTTGTATCATCCATATCTTTATATAGAATAGATCCTATATCAAGTGTCGAAAAATATGGGTCATCGTTTTCATCTTGCATTGCATTTAAGGGATTACTACCTATTCGACTGTTTTGATCATCAAAATCGGATACTATGTTTGTTTCAGAACGACTGAAACCTCTCGTGTCCAAACAGCCATCAGTAGAAAAATCACTCGTTCTAAAACCTACCAGACTTTTTCCTACTTGCACATCTGATTTTGACACCAGGTATTGTCTGGCATTGATAGTAACTCGATAAAAATCTCGCCATTTGCATATTACCAGGGCTTGAATTCGTCTGTTTAATCTTGTGACAGCATCTAACTGACTATATAAATCATCCCCATATTCCCAATTCAATTCAGCCATCTTCGTATCATCAATATTCTCATAGATAATTGACCCTTCCTCAAGTGTAATATACTCTTGACCACTCGCATATTTTGATGGTATAGATATAAGGAATAGACAGAGTACAGTCAGAATATTCATGTGCGGGAAACTCATGACAGTATATAATATAGTTGATCGAATACTATCAATTTAATAAGAATATTGTTGTGATGGCTTATTTTACACACCAATATCCATATTTTGCTGCTATTTCAATGTATTTTACTGATTATAGCCCGATGAGAAAAGTATTGTTGAAGAATAGATCGTTGAAAACTTTTATCTCTAATAGATCTCGTATAATTGGGTGCTGTGTTAGCTATTGATGGATCTTATTCCATTCGCTCTGCCATCATCTCCAACACTTCTCTATGATCAAATGCATCGCAGTGCCCCTGCATAGGCGAAAATTGGATCACTGCATCTGATATAGGGTTCTGTGTATTTTTTATAAAATTATCAAAAGATCTCAAGGCATTGTTGAGATAGTATTCATCCATATCTCCCATCCA
>CAZZEC010000270.1:0-5631 GCA_964652565.1 uncultured Bacteroidia bacterium | reverse complement strand
AACTATTTACCTCTTTTTCTTCAATCGTACTGCGGTTGGTATTCACTGATGCATTGTTGGCTACATTGTAAAGTCCATTAATGGTTACATCATTAACTGCAATAAAATTGCGCTTATAATAATTTGTTCTATGAACTCCTCCTACCTGTGCATTGACTGAGATTGCGCCAAATCCCTTGTTAAATGTCAGGATAAAGTCTGAGTTGGTTTCCTGTCTTCTGAGTACTTCCTCGCTAAATGCTTCCGTACGAGAGTTAAAGCTTTTTGTCTGTGCATGACGAGTAACACTTATACGCGTATCTGTCCATAAATCGGTTCCAGAACGAAGCATCAAACTCAAGAAATCTGTAAATTGATACGTCAAGGATACATTTCCTAAAAAGCGGTCTTTGTCATTAGCATCCGTAAGGAATTCCTGCTCATAGAATCTGTTTAATGCAAACGAATGTTGCCAGTTGGCATATGGATATTCATCCCCTTCGCGCGTAATATGTACATCCATATACTGTTCCCAATCTTTTAGCTTACCCCAATCATCATGACGGTGATGCCATGTCTGTGCCTCCCACATTTGGGGCAACTGGCGGTTGTCAGAACCTGATTTGATATACTCAGAGCTGACTTTTATATTGAGTTTATCGGTCAAATTATAACCTGCATTCAATCGGAAATTATTTTTCGTAAAATCATTATTGTAGAAAATACCCTGCTGATCTGTTCGGCCAATCGACAATCGGAAGTTCCCTTTATCATTACCTCCTGCCAATGCTACGTTATGTGTCATCATTTGCCCAGTCTCCCAGAAATTAGACCAGCTATCAGGGACAGGTACCAATGGAGCAACTTCTTCACCTGACCACCAATGGCGAACCAATCGTCCATCCATAGGTGCTCCCCAGCTCTCATCTACACCTGCTGTCCCCACCAGCGGATAGCCGTTGCCATATGCTCCACGAAATTGATCTACTGCTAAGGGATCTGTGATACCCCCATTCCTTCCGTCTGCATACCAGGAGACATAACCATTACCTCCACCATATATATCTTGAAATTCTGGAACGACAAATGGATTGTCCCATACCATATTGAGATTGTATTCAACGCCTAGCCCTTTGGTTCCTTTTCCCGATTTAGTAGTAATCAAAATTACCCCATTGGCTGCACGCGAACCGTACAATGCGGTTGCATTGGCTCCTTTGAGGACAGTCATAGACTCAATATTATCTGGATTGAGATCTGATATACCTCCACCAAATACCGTATTGTCACGACTATCGGAAATAGGTTGCGCAAAATCACCCTCCATGGGTACTCCATCGATGACATATAAGGGCTGATTATTTCCTAGGATTGAGGCATTTCCCCGAATGGTTACCTGTGAACCTCCTCCCACAGCACTTGAGCTGTTGACCTGAATACCTGCAACGCGACCAGAAAGGCCATTTACAGGGTTTATTGATCTTGCCTGTGCCAGATCACTCGCATCAACCTCTTGTACAGCAAATCCCAGAGATTTCTTCTCACGCTCCAACCCAAAGGCTGTTACTACAACCTCATCCAATGTAAGATCAGAAGGGTCCAAGGTGATAGTAAGCTCATTTCTTGCTCCAATCGGAATTTCTTTGGTTTCAAAACCAATGTAAGAGATGGTTAATCTTGTTGAATCTCCAGAAACCTGAAGTGAAAATTTTCCATCAACATCAGTAAGCGCACCTTGTGTGGTGCCCTTCAGCATGACTGTTACCCCAGTCAGAGGATCGCCCTCCGATGAGGAAACTACGGTACCTGTTATCGTACGCTCCTGTCCATATCCCCAGTGTAGCGCACTTAACATTACCATAAATAGTAAATAAGTAAAAAGCTTCTTCATAATGTTGTGCTTGAAACGGTGTGTCTAAGAAAAGAGACGGTGTATTGTTAGTATAGTACGGGTGTTGTGTTGTTAGTTAGTGTCTAACCGTCCAATGAATATTTGATAATTTTTTCACGTGCAACTGCAAGTAAATAATAATATTAAAATAAACCTAATAATTTATTAGCAATATTTAATTAAACGTCGCTTTTAAATGCAATAATTATATAAACAAATCTTTTTTGCAATATAAATTTATTAAAATTAGGTTTATCAATATATAACTATAGATTACACCTTTATTTTATCCTATAAGTATGTAATTTAATCAATTTTCATGTCTATAATTCACAAAAATGCCAAATATTCTACTCAATTATTCATAAAATATCCGATTTAATCTTCATAAAGTAATTTCTCCTATCTATTAATTGAGCAATTTTAGATATAACATTTTAAAGCTCATCGAAAATAACATCTGTGATTTTTTACACACGTTGTTAGTTTAGCATACAGGTTCTCATTTTTAAGCAGTTTTTTACTTTGTATATTTATATTGAGTTTTTACCTTAATAACTTATAAATAGTAGAAGAACCTTAGTATATTGCGATAATAAATCAGATAGATACCGTGGGAATCATTTCAAAGTTTACGCAGTTTCGAAATAAGCAGCAGAAAGCCCAGAGCAATGGTCATGAAGATCCTAAAGAGGGGAAGGTAGAAAAGGAGATGAGCTTTTTGGAGCATCTTGAGGAACTTCGCTGGCATTTGCTGCGCAGCCTGGCTTCGATACTTATATTTGGGATTATCATCTTCAGTTTCATCGACTATGTAACGGATGAGATCATCTTTTACACATTTGAGCCCGACTTTCCTTTACATAGATGGCTATGTAGCTTAAGAAGTTCGCTATGTTTCGAAAAGATGCCCGTTGAGTTTATTAATACTAAGCCTTACGAACAATTTCTAAAGTCCATCACTATTTCTTTTGTAGGTGGATTTATCTTGGCCTTTCCTTATTTTATATGGGAAATGTGGCGGTTCATAAAACCGGGCCTTCATCCCTTTGAGCGAAAGTATTTGAGAGGGACTGTATTCAGCTCCAGTTTGCTATTTTTCACAGGAGTATTATTCGCATACTATATTGTTGTTCCATTTGCTGCCCAGTTTCTAGCTACATATCAAATATCTACACAGGTAGAAAATAAATGGACATTCCAGGCCGTGATCGGTATGGTAACGCGGTTGGTGCTGGCTGGTGGGATTATGTTCGAACTTCCCATCGTCGTATACTTCTTATCAAAAGTGGGAATTGCTACCCCTGAGGGAATGAGAAAATACAGAAGGCACGCAATTGTGGTGTTATTAATTTTATCTGCTATTATCACCCCTCCGGATGTAATGAGTCAGATATTGATATTCATACCCTTATTTTTATTATATCAATTAAGTATTTGGATTAGCGCTGTGGTAAACAGAAAGAGAGATGAAGAATTAGGCATGACTGAATCTGATTGATAACAGATACATCAATCATCATCATCGGACTCTGAATCTTCATTAATGGTTTTAGCTTGGTGTTCTGCGCGTTTATCAAGACTTTCGTTCTCAATTTCAGATAGTGCTTTACGCATACGCGTATCGGCATCCATATTTTGAAGTCTGTGGTAATCCATGATCCCCAGGTTTCCCAACCTAAATGCCTCTGAGATAGCTCTGGGCACTTCGGATTCTGCCTGTATAAGTTTCGCACGCATTTCCTCCACTCTGGCTCTAAAATATTGTTCTTCGGCCACAGCTTCTGCTCGCTTTTCTTCGGCTTTTGCTCTCGCTACCTGAAGCTCAGCCTTCGCTTCATCTGCTTTAAGTTTTGCACCTATGTTTTTACCTATATCAACGTCGGAAATATCTATGGACAATACCTCGTAGGCAGTACCTGCAGTAAGTAGTCCATCGTTGAGGATACGGTCGGACACAATAGATGGCTCGGCCATGATGTTCTCATGATTTTGCGCAGAACCTATAGCACCGACGATACCTTGCCCTACACGAGCCTTGATTGTGTCTTCTCCTGCCCCTCCAACCAATTTATCTAAATGCGCACGCACAGTAATATCTGCCTTCACAATAAGCTGTATTCCATCTTTTGCAACGGCTTCGATGGGAGGAGTAGTTATGACACGGGTATTTACAGAATCTTTCACCGCCTGAAGGACATCTCTGCCAGCCAGATCTATAGCTGCGGCCTGATCAAATGACAGCGAGATCCCCGCATTTTGAGCAGAAATCAACGCATCGACTACTGTGGTCACATTTCCATTGGCAAGAAAATGTGCCTCCAGTTTGTTGAATTTAACATCTTTTAGATTGGCTTTATGTGCCTTGATCAATTCGTCGACGATAATTTTGGGTTGTACTCTTCTCAATCGCATACCAATGAGTTGAGCAATACCAATACGCACCCCAGAAAATCGAGCAGTAATAAACAGATCAATAGGGACAAAATAAAAGAGTGCTGCCAGCAATATGACCAGCAGAACACCCCCTAGTATGATCAGTGTAGTAAATGTACTAAGCCAAACGATTGCCATCATTGTATTAGAAGATAATTCTTCTAATGTACGGAGATTTTGGCAATAGTTTACATTCCAGGCGTAGATAAATGTCCTAAAATAATGTTAAGACCTTTTATCATCGCACTATACTCCTCGTCTTTCATGGTGCCTTCAATCACTTTAGCCAATCCATTTGTAGTATGCTCAAGTTCGTACAATAACTTTTTTGCATTAGGGGTAGGCTGGATAAAAATTACCCTACGATCCTTCTTTGAGTTTTTGCGTTTTACCAATTTACCTTTTTCAAGCTTGTCAATGATAGAGGTAAGCGTGCTAAGTTTAATTTTAAACTGCTCTCCCAACTCTTTCATCTTTTTTTGCTCTTCGTCATCAAGGTATTTCAAAATCTCAATATCGGATTCAAAAACGTTGTAACTATCCAGAATGGATTGTCGTTTTTGGTTGTAGGCAAGAACAAGGTCACTGATTACATCCTTTAGAGGATATTCACCTGAGGAAGGATGTAGTTTTGTCGAAGTACTCATTTAATGTTTAATTTGGCGCTATTACAATTAATGACTAAATAATAGTCTAAAAATCATATTATCTACAAATATACAAATATTATTAATTAATTTAATATAATTAGATAAAATTTATGCATCTTATATAAATCTGACCTTCTCATGCTTTAATACTTAAGACAATTATTGTTTGTATTATATTTCACCGTTTATCAAAACTTAATTTTAATACTTTTCATTTAAATAAACAACTCAACCTTGATAATTTAGCCGCTTTCATGTATCTATTTAGCCGACATTCAAGGGCTTTTAAGCACAATTTGTATACTACAATAATCGTACCTTTTGTTTTTAAATAAATTAATTATTTAATAATAAAATAATATCATATCATTTATTATATAATAATTTTACTTTAAATTTAATAGTAATGTTCTAACCTCCTAAAAGTCGCATTGGCTGACAACATATATCTACGCTGCTTTACAACCCTATAGACATTATTAATACGATATTAAATATAAATAAAGATTGAAAATACTTATATGGAACCGAAATTATAAAGATCTGGGTCCGTTTTGCTTGCGCTATTGCTATCATAATTATGACATGTATCTCCAGGAAGGAAAGTAATACTACTTTACAACTTGAACCCCATACAGCGATGTTGAAAACTCATTCATTGAAATTATATCATGT
>CAZZEC010000269.1:0-5677 GCA_964652565.1 uncultured Bacteroidia bacterium | reverse complement strand
ATTTAATATGACGAAGAAAATCAATTAATTGATATTTGCGATTGCAAAGTTATTTGCTAAAAGGGCATGTCAGTTAATTGAATTTCTTTTTGTGTTGAGGAAAATCATTTATTCGCCTTTCCATGCACTTAGTATATTTGCCATCGAATCTGATTAGTACCCTAACAGCTCTATGACTAAAGAACAAATTCAAGCAGAAGGACTACAAAAAGTCCATACAGACATACAATTTGTCATGTCAGCATTCAAGGAAATGCTACTCTCACTAGGGGAGGAGAATCTGGCAGCATTACTTCCCTGGGTAAATGAAGTGCCTGAGAACCAAGAGAATTATCAGGTATCCAATGAAAGGCTCATACAGGCAATCGGGATGTCTTTTGAGTTACTAAATTTGGTGGAGGAAAATGCAGCAACACAGTTCCGGAGAAAAACTGAAACCTTATTTGGGCTGGAATCTATCCGGGGTTCCTGGGGAGAGACCCTGCTGGAATGGAAGCAAGCAGGAATAGCGCCTAAGAAAATGGTGGAATTGTTACCCAAGATCGATGTAATGCCTGTGTTGACTGCTCACCCGACTGAGGCTAAGAGGGTTACTGTCCTGGAACTTCACAGGGAATTGTATACACTTCTGGTAAGGCTTGAAAATCCTGTTTGGTCTACTACAGAACGTCAGCTACTTCGGCAAGAAATGATCGGGTTACTGGAGCGCTGGTGGCGTACAGGTGAGATCTACCTTGAGAAACCTTCATTGCAGGACGAGCGCAACAATCTCATGCATTATTTTAAGAATGTGTTTCCTGTTGTGTTACGTCTTACGGACCAAAGATTGATAGATGCGTGGAAAACGATGGGCTTTGACCCAGAAATGCTTCAAGAAGCTGAGCAGTTCCCTAAGCTTCAATTTGGAAGCTGGGTAGGGGGCGACAGAGATGGACATCCATTCGTTACAGCCGAATTCACTGCTTCGACCCTACGACTACATCGGCAAACGGCGTTGAAACTTATTGATAAAGAACTTACACAATTGGGGGCCAGGCTTAGTCTATCTGACCAAATGAACTCAACACCTGAAGCATTTCAAGCGCTTATCCAAATGAAAGCTATTGCTTTGGGAATGGAGGGACAACAAGCAGTCCTTCGTAATCCTCTGGAACCCTGGAGACAATTTGTTAATCTGATGAGTGTTCGATTGAAGCATACCCTTCAAGAACGTTTTGACCTTGATTCTGCTTGTTATTACGCCAGACCTGCTGATTTATTAGCTGATTTACATCAACTTCGCCAGGCTCTCTTGCAAGTCAATGCCCAGCGCTTAGTGAAAGAACTGCTATTTCCGGTACAACGAATGGTTCAATGCTTTGGGTTTCATCTGGCAAAACTGGATATCCGCCAAAATAGTGCGTATCACGAAAAGGCATTAAGTCAGATCTTACAGACTTCTGGTCAAACAGACTTTGATTATGGAAATTGGGATGAAGTCAAACGCCTGGCCTTTCTCAACAGAGAATTACAAAGTAATCGTCCTTTTGTCCTGGCAGGTACTTCTTGTGGTCCAGAGGCAGATAAATTATTAGGGTATTATCGAGAGTTGAAGGTATATATAGATAGCTATGGTCCTGAGGGAATAGGATCGATTATTGTGAGTATGACCCGTAGTTTGAGCGACTTGTTGGTGGTATATATTTTCCTAAGAGAGGTAGGTTTGTTAGATACCCAATTACCTGTAGTACCCTTACTGGAAACCATTGAAGATCTTGTTGCGGGAGGGGAGATCCTGGAAGCATTCCTGACGCACCCTGTTACAGTCAGGCGTAGAAAAGGTCAGGCAATTCCTTTTCAGGAAATCATGCTGGGTTACAGCGATAGTAATAAAGATGGAGGTATTCTGACCAGTCGATGGAATATTTATAAAGCAGAACAGCAATTGACCCGTATCGCTGAACAGCATCACGTTAAGCTTTGCTTTTTTCATGGAAGAGGAGGCACTATAAGTAGAGGAGGAGGTAAAGTTCATCGTTTTATGGACAGTATGCCTCCGGGCTCTGTAAGTGGCAAAGTAAAGATGACCGTACAAGGAGAAACCATCGCTAACCAATTTGCCAATCGCCTTAACGCTACGTATAACCTGGAAATGTTTATTGCAGGTACTGCCCGTCAAGCCATGGTTTCTCAAATCAAGGAAGACGACCTTTCACTCCGAGATATTATGGACAGGCTGGAAAATATTGCGAAACAAAGTTATCGGAAATTATTAGATCATCCTGGTTTCATCGATTTTTACACACAGGCGACACCTATTGATGTGTTGGAACACAGTAAAATCGGTTCACGTCCTGCCAGACGTACAGGACAGAGGTCCCTGGATGACCTGCGTTCTATTCCATGGGTTTTCAGTTGGAGTCAGTCGCGATTCAACCTCACAGGATGGTTTGGTACGGGTACTGCCCTGCAGAAACTGAAAACGGAATTTCCCCAGGATTTTGCCAAGCTACAAGCAGTAGCTGATCAATGGCCATTTCTCATGTACAGACTCATTCAAATCGAAACGAATTTATTGCAAACAGATCCTCAGGTAATGGAATCATTTGCAGATATGGTTTCAAATGAGTCAGCCCGGACAGAGCTTATGGAACTAATTTTGAAGGACCGCGAAGCGAGTTTACACTTAATTGAAGAATTGATGGGTGCGCCACGATCTGAGCGACGAGTATCACAATTGGAAAATATCCGATTGCGTGGCAAAGCCCTTGCTATGCTGCATCGTCTTCAATTATCTTATATCCAACAGTGGAGAGTAAAAGATGGACGTACACAGGAAGAAAATGATCACCTGCTACTCATTTTACTGTTGTTGGTAAATGCGATTTCAGGAGGATTAAAAGGTACGGGTTGAGTAATAATAAAGCTACCCTTCCCGGGTTATTCATCGGTACTATTTAATTGGTTATTTAGTGTTTCAAGATCACCAGGGTTAGCAGCATTTTCGTTGATTATTTGACCTTTCGAATCTATGAGTAAAAAGCGAGGTATGCCTCCATTCCATGAAGTTTTTTGCCGAATGTCTTCTATAAGTGATTTACTAGCTCTTAGGTGTATCCCTTTTACTTGATATTCTTTTATTCTATTTTTCCAATTATCAACAGCATTTTTATTGTCCAAGGACACAAATACCGGTTTTACATTATTTTTTTCCAACAATTCTTCTAATTCGTCTTTATAATTGAAGAATGAAAAACAAGGGCCACACCAACTGGCCCACAGGTCTAAATAAAGCCTGTCTTGATTGAGGTGCATTGCAAGACTTTGCAAGGTATTTAGACTATCTGTCTTTAAAAAAGTAATATCTTTCTCCAATTGGATAGAAGAAATACCCATCATATTATAATATTGTCTATCAATGTCTTTTATAGTTTCTGGAAAATTGGAATTTGGGTATAAATTTTTATAATCATTATATGGTTTCTCCAACCCGGTATTAAGTCTGAAGAGATAGCGTTTAAGTAAATGTGGAGCATAATATTCATAACCTCGATATGATGTCTCATTTTTAAGAAGAATAAATTCTTTTTCTATTTCTTCAGCACTCTTGCCTTTTTTATCAAAATTCTTTCCTTCAATTTTTAATACAAACCACAAGTAATCGAGCACATAATTTCTAAACGAAGAATTTGGCATGATAATGTCTTCCAATGTAATGGGATATTCCCGATAAAGTTGTTCCATGGTTTCTAAAATGCCTTGTTCAAGAGAACTTTCTTCCCGCAACTTGATTTTCAAACTGGTAGTAATTTGATAAGAGAAATAGTAAGAAATATCCCTTTTTACAATACCTGAAAATTCTGGATTGATATAGCCCCTTGATTCAAATTCTAAAAAAGGTGCCATTAATTTATCAATGGTATCTTTCAGTGCTACTAAAATGTTTTCCGGTTTCTGTTCCAGCCAATAGGGAAATCCTCTCCTAGAATTCATATTCAGTTTTAACTCACTGTAAAGAATTTGTGCTTCAGCATTATTGCCTGTGATTTTAAAGATTTTTTCTATATCATTTATGTACAAGTTGATAGAATCACCTGGAGAGATAATTATCTTCTTAGCCCCTTTTATAGTTCCAACTCGTAGAATTTTAGTTTCAGAAAACCGGAATAGGAAACTTTGTATGGTATCTGTTGGATATTCTTGGACGTCAAATATATGATCAAATTCCTTTGATTCACTTAAAAACAAAGCGCAGGGATCGCTTCTGTTGAAGACTATTCCCGGTGGGAGATTATCTAGCGTTTCTTTACAAGATATATCACGAATTAGTTCCACAGTAAGTATTCCTGCATTTTCTGATGGGTTGCAACGTACATTTTCATTAGGAAATGATATCAGTAGCAAAAAAAAGAAATAAATATGGAATATTTTCTTTAGGACATTTTTAGGGAACATAGCTAGTGGGATTGAATTTTCAAGTATATAAAGTGAGGTAATTTGATATTTGGATAATAGGAATTCCTGCTCTCTTTAAGTTAATAGGAAAGTGTAAATAAACGAACCATTATAATTGAGTTTTTTCAATTGTACAATATCATTTTTCCCTAGTTACTTTCACTCCCTTAAACATGTATCGATTGTTGCTCAGTATCAGTGGTTTCCCACTAGTAGTTGTCACATTCTGAAGAACAACTTCTTTAGTTTTGACATAGGGGTACTGCTCCGTATAGGAATCGTCGGTCATTTCAGGATTAAAATTGGCAAAGATAGCTGGCCCCTGATAATCTTCTGGTTGATTGGCATCATCAATATGTAGGTTTTCAAAAATAATTCGTTCCGGCATATAGCAGGTATAGCCGAAATCGTGTTGACCCGAGTAGGATCCACTGATTAATGTGGCATTGGTTGGTCTGCCTCCATGAGGGACAAAGGTACAATTGCGGATAATAAATTCTCCCTGCCATGTACTGCCATAATCTGAGCGTAGGTTAACTACACTTCTCCCTCTGATGGTAGTATTTTCTACAGTTAATGTCCCGCTGCCAATGGCATTGATTCCCATATGTCCCAGGGTCGAGTTGCGAATAGTGGCATTCGCTACCCCCTTGTGGGCATCGAATCGGGAAAAGGTACAACTATCATAGAGAAGATTTTTGCAGTAGTTTGATCCAAGAATACCCCAATATGTGCGATCGTCGATGTCGTTTGTCTGTTTGCAGTTTATAAATGATACATTAAGGGCACGGTTGACCGATAGGTCATATGAACCCATAGAGACCGGCTTGCCCGCCGCACCAATGGTACGATAGGTTTTGTGTCCTGTCAGGGTGGTATTTTTGACGGTCACATAAGAGCAATCCCTAATATTGAGAAATCCACCATAGGGTGCTCCATGTTCGCCTTCCCCTTTAATACGGTGTTCCAACCCATCGACAACTACATTGGACCGCCTGATTGCTATATTTCGGCTGTAATAGGTGTACTTCGATTCTGCTTGATTGGCAATGGTAGTAAAACTCCCTCCAGTGAGGGTAAGTATCTCTTCATCAATAGGAAGTGCGGTAATCTCTGTAATTTGATCGAAGTCCCATATGATCGGAGCATCCATATCCACCTTCCCGTTTTTGTCAACGACAAAGATATCTGTCTGATCAGAACCATTATTTTGGTTGAGTCCGTACCGGATGTAGTGCTTTAC
>CAZZEC010000268.1:0-5705 GCA_964652565.1 uncultured Bacteroidia bacterium | reverse complement strand
TGTAGAACCATATTGTTGAATTCGCGGCTAGTCATAAGTTTCAATTATTTCTGAAAGTTCAATACAAACTTGACTTATTTTACGGAATAATGCAAGTTTTGTTAAACCTTTTTCTTAATTTATTAAACAAAATGATTCAAGATACTACATAACATGCTAGAAACGTCTTTAGTTGGGTCCTGTGGATGATTTTTATCATTTGGTTTAATCAATTGTATCATCCCTATTAACCTAAAACATCAATAATTTTATCATTGAAAAAATATCAATCACCCTCATAAACACATATCCAAATGATCGGGAATCGTTTTAGAAACAGAAGACGCAATTTGCTAGATACTGAAGATTTTTTACACGATAGTGGTAATCTTGTTAGCACACATCCTCACTATGTACACTATCCTTCAACCAATGTAAAGCATCATGAGAATTACTATGATCTCGAAGTAGCACTACCAGGATTTGAAAAGGAGGAAATAGAGATTTTAGTAAAAGAAGGAGTACTTACCATACGAGGAGAGAAAAAAGGTGAGAAGAACATGGATCATACCAAATTCATCAGAAAGGAACATGATCTTGATACTTTTCAGAGGTCTTTTCAGTTAGGTGAAATTTGTGATGAAGATAAAATTGAGGCATCCATGGACCATGGTCTTCTTAAAATTCGCCTACATCACAAGCCTCAAGATGGTGATGAGACGCATATTACAAAGAAAATTCAAGTCAAGTAATCCATAAATACTCGATCGATAATAAATTACAAGCACTCAACTGTCTTTGTTGTAAAAAAAGCCATCCTCGTGTAGAAGATGGCTTTACTACATAATCCAAAATATTCACACTCAATACACTCTTACTATTTATATAGATATTAAACTCTATTTCACGATAAGTTTATCCTGCGCAAGGATTCCGTGGGGGCTATTTATCTGCAATGGATAAATTCCTGTACTCAATCCTTCTAACCGCATTTCGACTTGTTGCTCCCCTGCATACACTCTAATTGCCTGCTTCTGTACGATTCTACCTTTTAGATCATATATGTTAATCGTAGCAGGTGTAAGCATATCAGATGAAATAGTCAATTGAATTCGATCGCTCGCGGGGTTGGGATAAACTGACAGATCGAAGTTTTGATCAATATTATCGTACACAGTCGTTGTCGGATTGGGTTCTTCCTCCTCTTCAGGTACTTCCACATCTGGTGTGGGATCGCAGGAAGTATCAGCTACAAAATTCCATGCAACACCATCCTGGTCTATATAATTCTCATTGATCAAGTTCAACTTTTTGTTTGCGAACTCAAGGAATTCAACATGCTCTAGGGTTCCATTATTAGCCCCTAACCAATCCTGCAGGATTGTTGCGAATACCTGACGGTAATCATGTTGGAATCCTACAAATCTATTACGATTGGAATTACTCAGGTTTGGATTCTCTCCCGTTACTCCAGGATTGATTCCACGGCCAAATATCAGCATGGGAGCAGTAGAACCATGATCCGTTCCCCAATCACCATTTTCTTTTATTTGCCGCCCAAATTCTGAGAATGTTAAGGCTACAACCCTTTGATCCAATCCTTGAGATCTGAGATCGTCAAAGAAAGCTTTGACCGCAGAAGACAAATGATACAGCAATGCCCCATGTCCGCCAAATGATGGCTTACCGGCAATAGCTTGATTGGCATGGGTATCAAAGCCACCCATCCGTACGAGATACACCTTGGTAGAAGCTCCGCCGCTAATCAAACGGGCTACAGTACGAAGCTGACCTGAAAGACGATTACTATAATTATTGTTTGTAGGTGTATGATACACTTCAGGATATACAATCTCAGGGGCATTCATACCTTGTGCGTATACTTGAGCGAGGCGCTCGGCATACTTGTTTGTACTTTTCTGAATCTCTGCGATAAACTGGATTTCTCTCCCATACTCAGAGTTGGGTATATCTTCTGGAAGTAATCCCCCTACCCCAGCAACCTCGTCGAGAAAACTTTCAGGATTATTACTCATAGTCAATCCCATAGGTATACCAGCCATTCTATGAAATCCCAATGATACAATATGACTTCCAAATTCCAGACCTGGAGGATCAGGCATATCCGGATTGGGGTATGCACCTGGATAATTGGGATACTTATGATCAAGATATCTTCCCATCCAACCAGAGTCAGCATAAAGCTCTTCGTCTGTTCCATCCACTCCACTTAGCCATATATCGGTGCCTCTAAAATGAGACCCATTAGAGTTGGTATAAGATACATCCTGCACGATGTTGACAAATCCATCATCATACATTTCTTTAACCCCCATCAGATCAGGGTGAAGTCCAGCTTTATTTGCTAAGGGCCCCGATAATTCGAGATATTTACGAGGACCATTATCCAGGATTCCTATAGTAGGTCTAAGGTTTCGATAAACATCATATTGATCTAGAGGAATGATGGTATTTAATCCATCATTACCACCATGGAGTTGGATGAGTACTAATATTCTATCGTTGACCTGATCACAGGAAAAAGGGCGAAGCATTAACGAACCTGCCATGGTTCTAACCGGGAGCCCATTTACACTCAAAGCTGCTGCAGTAGTAAGGGGTCCCAAACTTTTTATAAAATCTCTTCTTCTCATTTTCTACTTTGAATTTCGAATTTTGAATGAATTAGTATACATACTTCTACAAAGAAGTATTTATTAGCCTATTTGATACTCAGGTGATTGCAGAATGCTTCTCAGCAATTTCGCAATCTGAGGTTTTACCCCACTGTCATCTCCGGTCGCTTCATACCGCTCCCATTCAGAAGACCAGTTGAGTTCAGAGAGCGTATCTAATAATATCTCATTAAGGAAATAATTATATCTGTGCTCCGTAGGCATCTCTGGTAATAGATAACTCAATAATTCTGTTACAAAATGAGGAGCTATCTTGGCACCCGTATGAGGGCCGGGATTTCCATTGGGATCGTTCCCTTCATAGGGAGTAATATTTTCCGGATTCATAACAAATGCCATGATATCAACGCCTATCTCAGAACCCTCATCTAACACAGCGTCAACCATAGCATATCTGGCAGGCAATGATTTGGCACTAATCCAAAGCCTATGAAATTCTGGAGCTTGAAATACCGGTTCGTATCCAGCAACATCTGGCGGAGCAAATAAATCAAAACAAGCTTTTGTCAACCAGTTTTGCAGTCCCGATCGGTAAAATGTAACATATGCCCCAAAGGGGTCTGCTACTGGATCTGGTACGTTTACGCCTAGAAATCGCAACATTCCCGCTTGCAATTCCAGAGGAGATTTAATCAATGCTCCTACAATCTCATCTTCACTATTGGGATTATCCTCATCATAAAAATGCTCACTGGCGAGCAGTACTCTCAACGCTTCCAATACTTCATAGTTATTATCTCTGAGTACTTGTGCCATAGGTTCGATGATATCTGCCTCTACTTCTTCGGATATGATCCTTCTTACAAACATTCTGTAGAGCCTTCTGCTAATAGTGATCGCAGTCTGAGGTTGATCAAAAATCATCTCTACCCATTCATCAATTTCCGTCATCATTCCTTCTTCGGTTAGGGCCCCAGCAATTACGCGGTTTTGGAATTTGTCAGAAAAGACTTTCATAGTGGGATCATGCTGTGCAATGATGGGCTTTGCACGTGGCATACCGTGTTCTATGTCTAAATGTTCTGGATCGGTAACATCATCATTGCGGCGAAACCCTGTCATCAATCTTGCTGCTTCACGAATATCATCCTCTGTAAAATTGGTGTAGTCACCATCCCCTATTTGAGGGCCTTTACCAATTGTAAAAAGTTCAAAAAATTCACGAGCAAAATTTTCATTGGGATTAGCCTTATCACTTTCACCAATATCCAAATAGTCATTCATCCCATTATCTAAGCATATTTTTCGGGCTAAGTCTTTATAACTACCTGTCGCATAATGCATAAATAATCTCAGCGTATAATAGTGATGTAAACTACCCTCCACTACTTTAAAACTCGTGCTGAAACTAGTGTGTAAAAAGAATAAGACTTTAGAAAATGCTGATAGGGGTACTTGTTGATCAAATATTTGATGTAACCACCAGGAATTGACGATAAACTTTAATTCATCATCAGGTGAATTATCTGCCTGTCTACCAGTTAGTAGCCAGGTCTCTCCGGTTTGAGGATCTAACGGATGATCCGGTAATGCCGGAAAAGTCAATAATTGATTTACAGCTTCCTGTGCAGTTAAGTTAGCGAACTGATCGATTTCGCTCCGTGTTGGTCCAAATGTGGCTCTGCGTAAAAGGTGTGCTGCAAGTCGGCGTCCAAGCGTTCCATTTTTCTGAGCTAATGAAGCCATAGAGCTAGGTTTTTGTACATATTAATTGTCAGTAAATACATTTCTTTGTTGTTGTATCAATATATGTACCACACGAAATAACAATTTTCGCTCAATATGTTATATAAAGGGACGTTTTATAGTTATTGATTGTACTATATTTGCGCTCTGTTACTATGTAAATAGCATTAGAAAGAATTCCGAGTGGAATGTTTTAATTGTGAATGTAATATTATATAGAAGATAATAATTTTTAAGCGATTGTAATTGATCAATTTAGCATTGAAATCTAAACATATTGTTTAGTTGCACAGATAATAAGACTATGAGAGTAAGAATAGGCCTAACAGTAATTCTTTTTAGCACCATCTTGTATTGTAAGGGGCAACAAGCCCCTGGTCGTCCAGAGCAGGACTGCTTTAGCGCCCTGCCCGTTTGTCAGGATACCTTCCGTCAGGAGAATGCCTACTTTGGAGAAGGAGAAAATCCCGATGAAATAAATCCTGCACTTATGTCTTGCGAACCTAAAATAGGTGAACGCAATAGCGTGTGGTATACTTTCAGAATTGAATCAGGTGGGCAATTATGCTTTACCCTGGATCCTTTGGAACCAACTGATGATTATGATTGGTCTCTCTACAATATAACTAATTCCAGTTGTGCGGCCATCGCAACCCAACCCGGTTTGGAAGTCTCCTGCAGTAGGGATGCCCCCAATCTGGATGATGGATGCGACGGTTCAACTGGACCCGATGGCCAGATCTCAGGCCCCTGTAGTGGAGATAACCGTACGTGCATACCTGTAAATGCTGGAGATGAGTTCGTACTTAATATAAGTAATTTTACAGGATTTGATAATGGATATGTCTTGGACTTTAGCGCTTCCAGTGCAGTCTTATTTGATGATACCCCACCAAGTCTGGTAGCTGCAGAACCTGATTGTCAAGGTGTAAGAGTTACCTTTTCGGAAAATGTACTCTGTGGATCAGTGGACCCGACGGACTTTACCATTTCGGGCCCTGGTGGACCTTATACCGTGGCTGAGGTTATCAGTGAAAATTGTGCGTCAGGTGGTACCTATGATCAACAATACTTATTGAGAATGGAACCCCTTGTACAAGAGGAGGGAAATTTTAATGTTTCTCTGGTGGGCCAGGTTTCCGATTTTTGTAACAATCCAGCCCTTCAAACCACACAAATCGTTCGCCTTACTCCCATTCCCGAAGCTGAATTTGCGGTTGAAGAAGCTGAATGCTTTGAAGATAATGAATTTAACTTCGAGTATACTGGCTCTCCAAATGCTACTTCATTTCAGTGGAACCTCGGAGATGGTACCATTGCCTCTCAGCGAAATGTTACGCACAC
>CAZZEC010000267.1:0-5709 GCA_964652565.1 uncultured Bacteroidia bacterium | reverse complement strand
TGCCATTTATTACTTGCATATGCAGCAAGTGTATTGTATTTCAGGGAATCATTCTCTAATAGGACAAATAATAAAAAAGCTGAATCAATATAACTTGTAGCTTGATCCAATGCTGTATGCTCGAGTACATGATACAGTTCGAGATAGATTTCAACTTTTTCTTCTGGTTTATTAGTATGAGAAAGTACCTGTAACAGACTATCCTTATTTTGGGTGTATAGGCTATTTGAACAATAAATAAGACATATACTCAGAAAGAGCGTAGTCAAATACCTTCCATAATGGTCAAGGACAGAATACATGTTACAAAGTCTCGAAATTAAATATCAAGTATCTCAATGAGAAGCTATACTTAAGTAAGTAGGCAGACAATATTATTTTGTAAAATAAATACTAGCTACAGTGGCTTCTCAATAAGTGCGTGTTACATCCCTTTGGGAGAATTAATTCCGCACTTATTGAGAATGAATAAACTATAATATAATTTAGTCCATCCACTTAGTATGACATATTTATTTATAGCTAATATTTTTCAAAAATTGTCCTCATGCTTTTCAAAGTGTACTTTCATAGAATAATATTATTATTTAAATATGTCGATTTACTTATTGCTTAATAAGCTTTCTTCCCCAAGTCTTTCCAGTTTGTTGATCGATCATTGTTAATAGATACAGGCCGGGAGCCAGGTTTACCGTTGGTATTGAGATTTGAGATTGTGAAAAAGAGAGATCGCCGACCGTCTCAATTCTACCCAGCATATCTGTCAATGCTACCTGGTAATGTGAGGAAGAAGTGCGCTCACTGTTAATGACTAAATTCTCCGAAAAGGGATTACTGACTGACATACCCGCTTCAGATATATCTCTGAATACAGAGGTCGGAATCGCACCATCTATTTCCAATTCTAATACTACTGGCAAATGATCAGACATTTGCTTTAAGCTTATACATATTAGCAAGGGAACAGCCTGACCATTACAACTCAATTCATTATTATAGCTACTTCCATCATTTCCCAATGCAGCGTAAGAATCAGAGACATATGTAATACCTTTTGATCCATCCATGATTGAGGGACGCGTCAGGATAAAATCAAACCGATCGTCCATTCCTCCTGTTGATCCACAATCCATTTGATTGGAGCGAGTAGATTGCGTATGAAACTCAGCGTTGGCCTGACCTCCCCATCCATTGGATTTACCCGTAGGATCGACAAATCGTATATCCTGATTTACATTTTTCACCAATACTTCGAATCCATCCTCATTTGCACTCCCAACATTTAAATCCCCCATTAGCAATACGTTTTCTTTATCAGGGTTATTAGCTATCCAATTGCTAATTAATTCAGCATCACTATTTCTAATATTAAAATCATTGGTGTTATTCCCTGCCTTAAAGTGAGTAACAATACAATATAAAAAGGTGGTATCCAGGCTATTAGCCACAGAAGCCTGTGTATATAGGGTATAGACATTTATATCTCTGAAGCCTCCATCAATGACATCAACGCCTTTATATCCAAACAAGCTTGAATTATAAAAGATAGTATTTACTATCTGAGAGTTCGTAGTATTAGTTATTGCACCAAACTCAATTTCATCCGTATAATTAAACGCATTGAGTCTTATGTTTTGCGCATAGGCTCTTTGAGGGGCTAACTCATTAACGGTAAGAATATCTGGTTGATAGAAATTGAGGATAACATTTAACCATTCTACTTTTTGATTCACGGTAACGGGCGGACAACTATTTCCAAACTGTAGTAGGTTGTAGTGCATGACTTTAACAGTTTGCTGTGCCAAAGAAGGTGTACAATGAATCGCAATAAAAAAGAACCCGAGGGTTAAGAAAGCAAGAATCCTCGATGTAATATTGTACTTACCATTTTCTGGTAGGTAGAAAAATAACGGAACTATTTTCATATTTTTAGAAATATTCGATGTAGTGATATAAACGAAGCTTACGTAAATTTGTCTATATATATACTCTTCTGGGTACCAATATATTACTTGGTCCCGGGATTTTTACATAAGTAACACTTTTATTTACTAGATGTATGAAAAGGGTTTTTAGGTCATTAGTATTACTTGCAGTTATCGTACTTTCTGCGTTAGCTGGGTACTTCCTGTTGGATAGTAGGGGGGAGCAAAGAGATATTATGTCATTTGTTCCTACAGACTTTGTATATGCCGTTGAATCTGATAAACCCATCCGAGACTGGCAAGATTTAAGCGGAAGCGATATATGGAAATATTTGAAGGGCACACCTTACTTCGCTGATATCAGTGAGTCGGCTGATTATTTGGATTCTCTATTATTAGCCAATCAAACCATTGCAAGGTTTGTCCAATTAGGAGATCTGGTCATATCAGCTCATATGGTATCTCCTTCAGAGTATAATTTCATTTACCTGATTGATCTTCGCGGGGAGAAGCTATCAAAACTTCGTGATGCGTTTGCCTTTTTATTCAAGGGATTTGAATATGACGTTCATATAGATTCTTTTTATGGGATAGATATTTTTGAGCTATTTGATCCTAAAGAAGAAGTGACGCTATATATGGCGATTGTTGATAATATCCTTGTAGCTTCATATAACCGAGAATTACTAGAAAAGTCTATCCAACAATCTGAAAAGCCCAGTATTAAAGATAATCCCGATTTCACCTCGGTGAGAGAGCAAACTAATCAATCAGAATTATATACCCTATATCTAAATTATTCAGTATTTGAGGAATTACTTGCATCGTTCCTTGATGAAACTCCCCCTAGCCTACAAGGGTTGAATGAAATTCTGGCCTTTTCCTCTTTTGATCTGTCATTAAGAAATGATCAAACTGTCTTAACGGGATACATGAAACAGATTGATACGGTTCCTTCATTTTTAAGTGTGTTCAAAGATGTTGGAAAAGGGAGATTGAGGGCGCAGAATGTGCTTCCCCCACAAACGGCAGTATATACCAGTTTTGGGTTTGACGAATTTATGGACTTCTATCGCAGGCTGGAAGAATACTATGAGCTTCAAAACCCTGAAGAATATGAAGAACTGGTCAGCCAAAAGAGAATGCTGGAAAAGAGGCTGGATATCAATTTTGAGGATGATTTTTTTAGCTGGATGACAGATGAAATTGCTACAGCAGTGATCCCTTTGGATTCAGCCAAAACAAATTATGCATATTTTGCCTTACTGCATTTTGACCACTATAATAAAGCTAAAAATCGGTTAGACTTTGTCGCCTCACAAATCGATCGTAAGCTCATTTCTCCTGTCAAATTTGTATCCAAAGATTACCGTGGATTTGATATAAAATATCTTGAATTGAAAGGCTTTTTTAAGCTGTTTTTCAAGAAATTATTTTCAGAGATAGAAAATCCGCACTATACGTTCATCGATGATTACGTAGTATTTAGCAACGATACAACCTCTTTACAATTTCTCATTGAGTCTTACCTAGAGCAAGATCTTTTATCTAGAGACAGGTCCTATCGCAAGTTTATCAATAATTTTGCAGGTCAATCAAATATTTATACTTACATACGTAGCACAGAATTGTATCCGCACTTATATCAATCATTAGATGCTGAAGCTAAGAAAAATATTGCTTCGTATAAGGATTATCTCATGAGCTTTCCACAGATTGGTTTTCAAGTCACTCCGTCTTACGGCATGTACAAAACTTTTATGATGGCAGAATTTGTACCCAACGAGACTTTAGCTAATGAGTAGGAATAATAACATTACAGGACACTATATGCCAATTTTCTTTTTTTGAGGAGATTTTCCCGACCAAAAGTCCTGATTAATGTTTCAATAATGTGACCTGTTTCATCAGGGAAATGGATTTGTATAGCGTTTTCTTCGTGAATCCAACTACGAATCGAAGGAATAGCCTCTTCATTAATACGAGAAAGTACTTTCACCCCCATCTCTTTTAAAGCCACAGCATTACAATCCTGCTCATATTGTCCAATAATAGGGCTCACACACAATTTTTTACCCATAAACAATGCTTCTGAAGGAGTTTCAAATCCAGCACTCGTAAGAATACCCGTACAAGATGTAAAACTCTGAATGAAGCTATCGTTTTCCACAGGCTGGATCAATATATTTTTATTTCTAAAACTCTTATTAGTATAGCGAGAAAATACATGCCATTCCACTTCGGGAATTTTGTGGAGATATTGTATGAGAACATCTTCACTAATTGCTGGAAGGTATACAGTATAATGCCCTTCATCTGATACGTGCGCTTCCCTTATTTCCTTACGTATTACTGGGGTATGAATGAAATCATCGTAGCGTTTAAAGTGGAACCCTACAGCATGTTTAACAGGAGCATATTTGTGAAGGATGAATTCTCCTAATTTGCTTTTATGGACAGGTCTTGGTGTCTGCGAAGACAGGAATGAAGCCTGGTGGCTAAGTCCAATACATGGAATTCCTTTCTTATGGCAAGCCCAGGCAGTAATAGGTTCAAAATCATTAATGATCAAATCATATCTTTCTACTGGAAATGCTTTAATTTCTCTTAAGATACGTGGAGGAGGGTTATGGTAGAGGGTTTTGAGATAATGTATACCTGCTCTTCTATTATAGTGGAATGAAAGACCTTTGCTTAGATACTTCACAGGATAGCTTGACGCAACATCTACTTCTGTCCCACTCACCATGATATCCAAATCCCCGTATGACAATAAATGAGGAATAATGTCTCTTGCTCTACTCAAATGGCCGTTACCTGTTCCTTGTATTGCAAATAATATCTTCATAAAATCGGTTATTACGCCGGTAATTCGTTTACTGTTTTGATCTCTACAGATTGATGAAATGCGTATGTTGTCACGCTCTCACTTAAAGAGCTACTATACTGGCATATGCTCCATGCCCCTTGATGATACTCCAAAGCAGTGAGATTTTCAATCCAGTCGCCTGAATTAAGATAAGCAATTTTTCCTTTGGAATTGGAAATAATACGCATTTGTGGCTGATGTATATGACCACAAATTACATAATCAAACCCCTTGCTGATAGCCAACTCAGCCGCTGTTTCTTCAAAATCACTAATATATTTTATTGCTTGCTTAACACTGTTTTTTACTTTCTTGGAAAGCGACATTTTATTCCTTCCCATGCTTACTAATATCCAATTAATCAGACTATTGAGCAAAATTAACAAATCATACCCCACTGCTCCTAATTTTGCCAGCCATTTAGCATGCTTCATACTCGCATCAAATATGTCTCCATGAAAAACCCATACTTTCTTTCCATCCAATTCCAGCTCTAACTGATCCTGTAAATGAAAATCTCCCAGTGTAAAATCTGTAAATTTACGTAGCATCTCGTCGTGGTTACCTGTCAAATAGTGAACAGGGATACCAGATGTCATCATCTTTACTAGTTCCTTTATAACCTGCATGTGAGATTTAGGCCAATATCTTTTACTGAACTGCCAGATATCGATAAAATCACCATTTAATATGATACGTTCGGGTTTGATACTTTTCAAATACTTTACCAATTCCTTTGCATGGCATCCGTAGGTACCTAAGTGGACATCTGAGATAATGACAATATCGACTTTTCTCTTTTTCATGAAGTGCAAGGTCGCTAAAGATGAAAGTTAGAGAACATCGTTCAAACATTCAAACTAAAGTGGAGGAGAGGGAGGGGATTAGACGACGGACCACGGACCATAGACGGCA
>CAZZEC010000266.1:0-5710 GCA_964652565.1 uncultured Bacteroidia bacterium | reverse complement strand
AGAGAGGACCACGCACCACGGACCACGGACCACGGACCACGGACCACGGACCACGGACCACGGACCACAAAAGCTTACATTACATGATAAGTAATCGTTTCAATTTCTATATTGAATTTTAAGTTTACTGTCGTCCGTAGTCTGTGGTCTAAACTATCGTCAGGCATCTACCTACAACCTCCTACCTACTTTTTCTACCATTTCCGTCTTCCAATGTGCGAATTTTCCCTGAGAGATCATCGTACGGGCTTCTTTTACCAGCCAGAGGAAGAAATGTAAGTTATGTGTACTGGCTAATTGATACGCAAGATATTCCTGTGCTTTGAATAGGTGTCTTAGATACGCTTTGGAATAATATTGGTCATAGACCAATTCACTCTGGGGATCAATGGGTGAAAAATCATTTTTGAACTTTTCATTTTTGATATTTATGATCCCTTCTTTCGTAAATAACATCCCATGTCTTGCATTGCGAGTAGGTAGTACACAGTCAAACATATCAATTCCCAACGCAATACATTCCAAAAGATTAACGGGAGTTCCAACTCCCATGAGATAACGAGGCTTATCCTGCGGAAGAATTCGGCAGGAGAGGTCTGCCAATTCATACATCATACTAGCTGGTTCTCCCACAGACAATCCTCCTATAGCATTACCTGGCAGATCTAACGCTGCGATAAATTCCGTGGATTGCGTACGAAGGTCTTTAAAGGTACTCCCTTGGATAATAGGAAATAAAGCTTGAGAATAATTGTATAAGGGGGGATGCTTGAGATAGTGATCTTTACATCTTTCAGCCCAACGATGTGTCAGCTCCATAGATTCTTTGGCATACGCATATTCGCTGGGGTAAGCGGGACATTCATCGAGGACCATCATAATATCTGAGCCAATACTCCTCTGTATATCAACTACTTTTTCTGGGGTAAACAAATGCTTAGCGCCATCGATATGGTTGCTAAATGTCACGCCTTCTTCTGTTAATTTCCTATTATTAGCAAGGCTATATACCTGATAACCTCCACTATCCGTAAGCACTGGCCGATGCCAGTTCATGAATTGGTGTAGTCCTTTAGCCTGTTCTAGTATATCTATCCCCGGTCGGAGATATAAATGATAAGTATTACCAAGGATGATCTTTGCATCAATCTGATGCGTAAGATCCTGTTGAGATACAGCCTTAACACTGCCAACAGTGCCAACAGGCATAAAAATAGGAGTCTCTATGTATCCATGATCCGTTTCTATTACTCCGGCACGAGCATGGGAGTAAGTATCCGTATGGATAAGTGTAAATTGCATAGAGATTGGTAAACTTATGATGTATGGCGAAGTAAATATGTAAATTACACACATAAATTTTAATTAACCCAAGAATTCTTATCTCTACGGGTTTATTCACAGTAATAATCAATAGCGCATATGCCCATCATTCAACCTTATCGTCAGCACACTCCTGTTATTGCAGAGGATGTATTTATTGCAGATAATGCTACTATCATCGGAGAAGTGATTATAGGGAAAGGAAGTAGTATATGGTATAATGCTGTTGTAAGAGGCGATGTGGGGCTTATACAAATTGGCGAGGATACTAATATCCAGGATGGAGTAATCATACATTGTACGACCGATCGCTCCCAAACAATCATTGGCAATGAAGTAGTTATCGGTCATGGTGCCATTCTACATGGATGTGAATTAGCGGATCAATGCATGATAGGGATGGGAGCCATTGTATTAGACTTGACTACCGTACCAACACATACAATTATCGCAGCAGGTGCATTAGTGCCTGAAGGGAAAAAACTAGAACCTGGGTATATATACGCGGGAGTACCAGCAAAAGCCCTAAAGCCTGTGTCTGAACTACAGATTGAAGAAATACAAACAATTGTTCAACGATATGTAACAAAGAGCAGGTGGTACAAGCAAACGCAAGTGTTATAATTTCGTTGAGTATATTAACTTAAGCTATCTTTTAGCCTATGCCATTCCTATCTCCTTACCGTATTTCCTTCTCTTCGAACCTCTTTCCTCTAGGAGGAGCATGGGTATTTCTTTTCCTATTTTCCTGTCAATCAGAATCGATCTCTCCTTCTACCAAAAGAACTCCTGAAGAGATCATGCCCTATTTAATCCGCTTTAAGCAAGAAGCGATAAAAAGAGGCGTAAATGTCTCCTGGGAAGAACTAGAAATACACCTTGTTGATGGGAATCATGAAACCAAGGCAGCAGGGATTTGTCATTTGTACTACACCCGTAGCCCTAAAATTTTTATAGATACCACTTCCTTTAACTGGAAACACAGCGAATGGACTCGAGAAATTTTGGTGTTTCACGAGCTGGGTCATACGTTACTTAATCGTTCTCATAGAAATGACAGATTACCTAATGGTCTGTATGCCAGCATTATGAGAGAAACGGGTGATCCATTGTATGGTGGAGACGTGAATGCTTTTAAGCGCAGTTATTATTTGGATGAATTGTTTAATGAAGACATTACCCGCCCACTGTGGGCGCAGAATAATCTTCAGGCATGGGATAGTAATCGCTGGGACAGAGAATATATCTTTATCGAAAATTTTCAGGAGGGAGGAAAGGGATGGCCACAGCGTGAAAATCCTGGAATGCAAATGAAAATCACCGATGGCAATTACCTATTTGCTGTCAAAAATAAAGGCGCTTATTTCAGTGGTAAAGTTATCCCACTGGATATACATCAGAATTTTGAAATAGCGGCGAGTATGAAAATCAAAAATGGGGAAAATCCCGTATTACTTCAATGGGGGGGGAAATCACCCGGAAATATGTTGTATTTAGGATTTACGACAGATCAGTACGCATTTGCAGGTAAAAGAAATGAAGGTACCTCTACCGGAAGAAAGTTTATCCCCGTTAATCCCAGAGATTACAACCTATTGACCGTTCAGAAAGTATCAGATAAGTATTTGCTATACATCAATCGACAATTATTTGACGTTATTGACTATACCCCTTTTAATGGCAACCTTTGGGGTTTTTATATTGGGTCTGAGACCAGTCTTGAAGTAGATTTTTTAGAAATATCTTACTTGATAGATAAAGAGTGAGCCTGCTAAACCGATAATATATGTACTATCTCATTCTATGCACATCTTGGTGTATGTACTATTTGTTACATAGCTATTTGGCTTCTTATCCTGCGAAAGCATGGATGTCGTCGTTTATGGGCCAACAGTACAAGTGGTATAGGATATTTTATAACCTAGTGTCAGTCTTGGGGTTGATTGGGCTGTGGATGGTATCTTCTCCCAAAGAGAAAGTAATTCTCTTTGAATATCGCGGAATACATTGTATTAGCGGTCTTCTTTTTGTAACGGGTTGCTTTTTGATGTATAGATCTTTCAAGAATTACGATTCAAAGGAATTCTTAGGTATCAGACAATTACATGCTGATTCCCCACAACAAATGAAACAGACATTAAAGACAAGTGGCTTCAATCGGTATGTTAGGCATCCTTTATACTTCAGTTCAATCATTGTACTCATTGCTTATGTCTTGTTTAGCCGAACCCTAACCTCGGTAATTATTACGAGTATTTCGATCATATATTTATGGATAGGAGCGTTACAGGAAGAGAAAAAACTGATTGCAGCATTTGGAGATCAATATCTCCAATACAAAAAAAGCGTAAAAATGCTTATCCCCCATGTCCTATGAAATACAGCTTACATATCTGTTTAATGTTTGTCATGTTAGTTTGGACTACTTCCGGATGTTTTCAGACACGGGATGTTGAACCCCCTTCGAGTACAAGTTCTGACTGGGTGAGTCCCACGGATTATCAAATTCTACTATCCAACTTGCAAAATGCCATTAGCCAATTGAATGTGCAGAATTATCTGCGTTGCTTTGACGAAGAAAATCTCGTATTTACTCCTGCGGCTGCTCTGGCGAATGATAATCAAAATCTATGGGCAAATTGGTCGGTATTAGATGAGAGAGCCTATCTCGAGAATACACTGGCCAGATTGAGGGTCCAATCTGGAAATGCATTGATTCTCAATGAGACAGACCTCCAAGATTTTGGGGACTCCATCAGATATGCCGGAAGATATACATTGCGGATGAATCACAACGATACCACCATTACAGACTTATTTGAAGGACAATTACAATTTGTGATCAAGCGGAATGCGTTCAATGAATTAGAAATCCAGCGATGGATTGATATCGAGACGGTTGCTGACTCCAGTTGGAGTCTCCTCAAGCAAGAGTTTATACAATAATTAGCATTATTACCTACTTGCGTTTCCTATATAAGAATGTGGAGAAAGGTCAAGGAGTTCTTTTTTTACCTTTTGTGATACTTCCAAAGATTGTATAAATTCCCTAAGATGTTCTTTGGTAAGCTTTCTCTTTCCCCTAGTAAGTGATTTCAGCATCTCGTAGGGATTTTCAGCCCTTTCTCTTCTCAAGATTGTCTGAATCGCCTCAGATAAAATAGCCCAGTTATCTTCCAGGTCATGATTGATCACTTCCGTATTGAGTTCAAGTTTTTGTAGCCCCTTCATTAGCGATTGGTACGCTAAAAAGGCATGGCCCAAGCCTACGCCAACATTTCGCAGAAGTGTGGAATCTGTTAGATCACGTTGGAGTCTTGAAATAGGCAATTTCCTACTGAGAAATTGTAGTACTGCTGTAGAAAATCCACAATTACCTTCTGCATTCTCAAAATCTATGGGATTAACTTTGTGTGGCATTGTTGATGACCCAACTTCATTGGCAATAGTCTTTTGACTGAAATAATCTCTGCTTATGTACAACCAGATGTCTTGACATAAGTCTATGATAATAGAATTTATTCTGCACAGACAATCAAAAATTCTGGAAAGACCATCGTAATGATCAATTTGTGTGGTAGGAAAAGAACGTACAAGTCCCAATTTTTCCTCAACAAATTCATCTGCAAAACCGTCCCAGTCTATCTCGGGATAGGCTATATAATGTGCATTGAGATTACCTGTAGCACCTCCAAATTTTGCAGGATAGGGTATTTCTTCTAATTCTGTTTGTTGAAGCATTAAGCGCTTGGCAAATACAATGAGTTCTTTACCCACAGTTGTAGGCGTAGCCGGTTGGCCATGCGTTCGGGCTAACATAGGAATCTCCTTCCATTCGTCTCCCAGTTCCATTAAATTCTCTGTTATTATTTTTAATTGTGGAAGGCAAACCTCCTGAATGGCATCACGTAACATTAGAGGGATGGCGGTATTATTAATATCTTGAGAAGTAAGTGCAAAGTGTACAAGTTCCCGAGATTCAATAAGTTGAGGATCCCCGTCGGAAAGAATGCGTTCTTTAATATAATACTCTACAGCTTTTACATCGTGATTTGTCTCTTTTTCGATCTTTTTGACTATATCTGCTTCTTTAACTGAAAAGTCTTGATATATTTGACGTAATCTGGCAATTTGATCTGTGTTAATAGGGTGTAGGAGGGTGATCTTGTGGTTGAGTAAAGCAATTAAATATTCTACCTCAACTCTAATTCTATATCGGATTAGCGCAAATTCAGATAAATACGGTGCGAGTAATTCTACCTTATTTCTATATCTGCCATCTAAAGGAGAGATAGCAGTTAATTCATCCAGTTTGGTCATAATTTTTAATTAGAGTGCAAAGGTAGATAATTTTTATAAACCAAAATAACGGATGCATCAAGATTAA
>CAZZEC010000265.1:0-5734 GCA_964652565.1 uncultured Bacteroidia bacterium | reverse complement strand
GAATTGTTGAAACAAGCTACAAAAGCGTCTAAATATGAAAAGCATAGAAATTAACAGGTGATTAGATATTCAAAATGAGGCTGTCTCAAAAGTTCTTTATTACGAAGTTTCGTTAAAAATGTCTTAAATAATAGATTGAAAAAGAAAGAAGATTTATTGTTTTTAAAAATTAGCGCAGCATTTTTAAAAACAATAAAAAACTTAAAAGGGGAAGTCGACTTATGAGACTTCCCCTCGGTGTCTCTTGTATGAATGTTCTGTTTATTACTAAATATGACGCAATGCTATGACTGTCTCAGGGCGTGTTTTAAGCTGACGAAGCTTACAGCCCCAAAACCCAGTGCTTCCATGAGAAAATAAGGGATAATGCTGATATCCTGGAAGTGTATGGCCATATATAACCCATAGATAAAATATAAGGAAAACAATATTTCTATATAAACGATTGGGTTGATCTTTTTGGAAAAATATTTTTTAGATTTCCAGGAATCCTGGCGTTTAAGTATATGATACTTGGGTGTTCTGATAAACGGTGTTTTTTTTCCTACATAGCCCTGGATAACCGCAAGTGAATTGTGTAAAGATAACCCCATAGAAAATGATAAGAAGGGTAAAAAATGAATGCCAAATCTCTTCAGTGCACGCCATATATTTCCTTCTCTTCTTCGATAGGTGAGTATATAAAGAATGGCCAGAATCACGAAGCTGACAAGCAGAAGGGAGACAGGCACTAATAACAGACCAAAGCTTCCTCCCCAAAGCTCGTGTTTGAAGTACAGTAAAGGAACTGTAGTGGCACCTAACAATAGAACAAGGATGAATACAGAACTGCTCAATAAATGAAAGGAACCATGGATTTTTCTAATTAGCGAGGTATCAGATTTCCAAAGCTTTTTAAGCATTTTTCTCGCTACTTCAGCTCCCCCTTTCATCCACCGATATTGTTGAGACTTGATCCCACCCATTTCAGCAGGTAATTCCGCTGGCGCTCCTACCTGATCAACATAGCGAAATTTCCACCCTTTGAGCTGTGCTCGATAGCTTAAGTCCAGATCTTCCGTCAATGTATCATATTCCCAACCTCCAGCATCCATAATACATTGCTTTCGCCAAATTCCTGCAGTACCATTAAAGTTGAGGTAGAGATTTCCTCGATCCCTACTAAATTGTTCTATAGTAAAATGTGCATCGAGATGAAAGGCTTGTAGTTCTGTAAAGATTGAATAATCTCTGTTGAGGTGCTCCCAACGAGCCTGGACTACACCAATCTTATCGGAGTGAAAATAGGGTAGTAATTTTCGTAGAAAATCCGAATTAGGGACAAAATCAGCGTCAAAAATAGCGATGAATTCACCTTTAGCTGAGTTGAGGCCATAGGCAAGGGCACCTGCTTTAAATCCGTTTCTTTCAGGTCTGCGGATGTGAGAAATATTTATTCCTTGTTGTGATAGTCTGGAAACTTCTATTGCTATAATGTCTACTGTCTCATCGTCAGAATCGTCTAATACCTGAATTTCCATAGCTGATGACGGATAATCGAGACTCGTAACAGCCTGAAGTAAACGTTTGATGACATAGCTTTCATTGTAAATAGGAAGTTGAACGGTTACGTAAGGCAGTTCATCCTGGTCTGTAAAAGGTGGGTAATCTTCTTTTTGACGTTGATGTCTGAGAAATGTAAAAATGAGGTGAAGTTGCCCTATACTGTAAATCACAATGAGTGATAAGCAGATGAGATAAATAGTAATCGTGGTATATAGAAAGATTTGCGTGAACACGGTCACAACAGCTTAAAAATGGTAAACAATATTTTATATCCTGCCATAATCGTACCTTTTACTGTTCCTGTAACTTTGGAGACTCCAATTCTCTTGCGATAATTTACAGGAACCTCAGTACTCCTCAATCCCAATTTGGATGCCTTTACTTGCATCTCTACAGTCCAACCAAACGTTTGATCTTGCATATCCACGCGTTTTAGGCTTTCATAGGTAATAGCTCTAAAAGGCCCCAGATCAGTGAATTTTACCCCATACAACCATCTTATCAGAGTTGTTGCCAACCAATTTCCAAAAACTTGTTGAGGTAACATAGCCCCTTGCTGCCGATTTCCAATAGCTCTCGATCCAATGACCAACTCATACCCTTCTTCTATAATAGGAGCTACTACATTGGGAAGTTCCTCGGGGTAGTCTGAAAAGTCGCCATCCATAAATACAACTATTTCAGGTGGATCAGGTTTTTGGTCTAAGTAAGAAATACCCCTTAAGCAGGCATAGCCGTAACCTTTTCTAGGTTCAACCAATACAGTTGCTCCTGCTTCGTCAGCTACTTGCTCGGTCTGGTCTGTGGAACCATTACTTACTACAATAATATCGCGAACCCAATCCTTGGGTATCGCCTCTACTACTTTTCCCACAGAACGCTCTTCGTTAAAAGCAGGTATAATAACGTCTATGCTATTAATGTTTGTCGCTTTTTCCAAAAGCTAAAATTATAGGCACAAAATTACCAAAATAAATCTATAACTATTGACCTAAATCGTAAGTTGAACGACAAAGTATATTTTTTTGAAAATTTTGTTGTGTTTTTAATGGGTAGGAAATGACTTGACTGGCGAACATACATTCCTTACTATAACAAAATTCATATACTGTTCGGGCACTTGTAATAAGCATTAATACCATATTGCATGTATTAGTTTTTGACATAGTATTAAATTAGCCTAATAACAATTATTTATATATGACAGACAGAAACGTATCGGTACATATACCTGATCAAGCAGTTTTTCTACTCAAAGGTGAGATTCAACATTATGCCTGGGGAGGGAGTGATTATCTCCCGGAACTGTTAGATGTAAGCAACCCTGATCAAAAACCATTTGCCGAATTGTGGATGGGTGCCCACAAAAAAGCACCTTCTTCATTGGTGTTGGATAACCAATCTATTTCGTTAGAAGAAGTGATAGCTCAGAATCCCATTCAGGTATTGGGTGAAGAAGTGTCTCAAAAGTTTCAAAAGAGATTACCTTTCCTTTTCAAAGTTCTCGATGTCAAGGATATGTTGTCCATACAGGTACATCCCACGAAGCGTGAGGCCGAGAAAGGGTTTAAAAAAGAGAACGAGGCAGGAATACCCCTTACCGCTAAGCACAGAAACTATCGGGATGATAATCACAAACCCGAAATCATGGTAGCGCTCACAGAGTTTTGGCTATTGCATGGATTTCGCAAAGAAGAAGAAATTGAGGAAATCCTGGATCAAGTACCAGAATTTAAGGAATTAAAGGGTCAGTGGAGTGAAGGGAAATATTTTCAATTGTATAAATATATTATGGAGTTACCTCAGGAAGAGGTAAATCGTATACTCAGTCCACTCGCTGAAAGACTTATTCCTGCCTACAAAAAGGATGAACTTGCTAAGGATACCCCAGACTTCTGGGCAGCAAGGGCGATTGTAAATAGTGTGTTACCTGAGGGAGATTACGATAGAGGGATCTTTTCTGTATATTTATTCAATTTAGTGCATGCAAATCCCGGAGAAGGTATTTTTCAGGACGCTGGTATCCCCCATGCCTACCTGGAAGGAGTGAATGTAGAACTGATGGCCAATTCGGATAACGTACTTCGTGGAGGATTGACCCCTAAACATATCGATGTTCCCGAATTGCTTAAGCATGTTGTATTTGAAGCAGTAGAACCGCATATCCTTAAAGGAGAATCTTTATCTCCTGAGGAAAGCGTGTATAAAAGCCCGGCTCCTGATTTCGAGCTGAGTCAAATAGTTATTCATACCGGGAAAGATTATCAAAAAGACGATCCACACAGTGTTGAGATAGTCATTGTGATGGATGGAAATGTAAATGTCAAGTCAAAGCATAATTCCCTGTCGTTGGGGAAAGGAGAAATATTTTTGGTACCTGCTTTAGTATCTTACAGTATTTCTGCCTCGGAAAATTCTACTTTATATAAGGCAACGGTTCCCATTTTTTAAGTGAGATGTAATTATTATGGGTTTAATAGGATAGTAAGAATGTGGTTCGACAATATTTGGAACTATTTAAAGAAGATATCATTGTTGGATTTAATGGAAAATCGATTGCAAATATAGATGACCTCCATAGAGTGTTGGATGAAAAAGCCATTGGTAAAAAAGGTGAACTTCAGGTACTAAGGAGCGGGATAATATGTTCAGTATTGGTTATTCATGGTGAATTGGAGTAAAGAATCAGGATTATTAAAGAGCGAGAGCTTGTAGTAATGAGCCTATATTTGTCTTTGAAATTATTTTCTTTGGATCAATATTTTGATCCGTGGAAGACCAAAGACTGTATCTGTTAGCGCTATCGATGATCAAGGGTTTGGGGCCTGTAAACATCAAAAATATGATTGCCTATTGTGGTAGTGCCAATGCCGTTTGGCATGCTAGCAGTGGGCGATTGAAGAAAATTCCCGGGGTAGGCGACCAAATAGTAGCATTGGTAAGAACAGCAGATTCCTTAAGCCGAGCAGAGAAAGAGCTGACGAAAAGTGATGAAGCGGGAATCGCGTGTTTGTGCTATTGGGATACATCCTATCCCAAGTTATTGTCTTATATCTATGACGCTCCCCTATACATATTTAAGAAGGGCAATATCGAGTTCAATGAGCAAGAGAATATTGCCATTGTAGGTACGAGAAAGCCTACGGAAACGGGGCGTTGTATTGCAGAGACTTTTGCAAGCTTTTATGCGGAGAAAGGGATCAATGTAGTAAGTGGCCTAGCATTTGGGATTGATTTTGCAGTCCATCGGGCAGCGATCGATTCAGGCGGTAAGACTACCGCAGTGTTGGGACATGGATTGGATACCATCTATCCTCCACAACATTCGTCAAAGGCGCGTGAAATGCTGGAAAAAGGGGGATGGATATCGGAATACTTCGTAGGAACAGCGCCGGAAGCAGTACATTTCCCAGCGAGGAATAGAATTATTGCCGGGATGAGTAAGGCAGTAATTGTCATAGAAGCGGCAGAAAGTGGAGGTGCCTTGATCACGGCTCATATGGCTTTTGATCAGAATCGGGAGGTATATGCGATTCCCGGTAGATTGAGCGATAAAAAGTCTGTCGGGTGCAACCGACTCATTCGAGATCAAGTTGCCAAATTGGTAACAAGTCCTGAAGAGGTACTGGAAGATCTAGAGATCCAGTGGAAAGAGCGACCTACACAGTCAGCTGTACAAGTACAGCTTGAATTGGATATCCCTACAGATTTAACCACTGAGGAGCGTAAGATCCTCAATGTATTGAATAAGCAAGATGCTGTGATCGATCAAATACGCTCGCTGACGGGGATTTCCATGCAAAAATTACAGTCGCTGTTACTCACCATGGAGTTCAAAGGATGGGTGGTACAGGCACCAGGGAAGAGATTTCGGATTAAATGAAAATTTAGAAGCTAAATAATTAAGATACTACTCCTTGTAATATAAAACAAAAATATTGTATATACTTTTTGCCAAAATCAAAAACCGTTGTAGTTTTGCAGTGGAGGGTTGGCAGAGTGGTCGAATGCGGCGGTCTTGAAAACCGTTGTGCCGTAAGGTACCGGGGGTTCGAATCCCTCACCCTCCGCCACCCCAAATTATATCGTTGTGCCGAAGGGTACGGAGGTTCTTCCGAAGGAACTCCCAGGGAGGAATCCCTCACCCTCCGCCACCCCAAATTATATCGTTGTGCCGAAGGGTACGGAG
>CAZZEC010000264.1:1657-5776 GCA_964652565.1 uncultured Bacteroidia bacterium | reverse complement strand
TTTGTAGTATTAAGAGGATGGACATATTTAAATATGCTTAATTATCATATTGTTCTATCCGGTCGTGTAGACCCAAATTTCTACATGAAAGTATTGAATAATATTGTCCAATTACTTTTTTTCCTTCTGACGTCCGTTGTCTGTCGTCCATCGTCTAACAATCGTCTGTGGTCCGCCGTCTTTTTCTATACTCATAAACCTTCCGCTATCATTGGGGTTTAATCGTAAACCTATTACATGTCCGCAACGATTATGATCGATCACATTTCTTATGATCTACCCAGTCTTCATACCTTTATATGGAAATTGTTGGTCAAGGCGACACACCAAAAGCAAGATGCTTTTAGGACTCCTGTGTTGGCTACGTATGGAACACATGGGGTGAATCAGCGGACGGTGGTAATTAGAAAAGTCTTGGAAAAAGAACGTGCGCTCCTATTCCATACTGACATTAGATCTCCCAAAGTTCAAGAGATACAAGCAAATAATCAGGTACATTGGCTGTTTTGGAATCCTCGTAATAGCATGCAACTCCGGATGAAAGGGTATGCGACGATTCACTCCAATGACCAACTGACAGAAAGTATCTGGGAAAAGGGATCTCCGGCCAGTCTGAAATTATATATGAATCCCTACATTCCTGGTTCGCCTCAGTCAGTACCCATTTCTGGACTGCCGCAACATATCGAACAGGGAAGATTAACGCATGCTGATATCATAGAAGGGAAAAAAAACTTTTGTGTCATTCAGTGCAGAATTATTGAGATGGATTGGTTGCTGTTAAGAGCAGAAGGTCATGTTAGGGCGTTATTTCAAAAAAGAGATGAAATATGGCATTATCAATGGATTACTCCCTAGAAGGTAAATAAGTACGTAATAATCAAATAATCATCATTAAAGTTAGATTAGAAGAAAAGGGAATCGTATCTTAATATGAAAATCTTAAGATTCAATTGCATCGATATTTATTACTAGTGTCTGCGAGAATAACATATAAGCTAAGCTTAATTTTTACTGTATGCTTCATTCTTATCCCAATAGGGATGTTAGGACAGAATCTCGTACCTAACCATGACTTTAGCACCTTTACATTTTGTCCACAAGGAGGAGGAGCAATATTTCTCGCACCACCATGGTATTCCCCCAACGGTAAAACTACTGATTTTATACACCAATGCGGGCGACAAGGAAATACGGGTGTTCCGATCAACCAATGGGGGTATCAACAACCCGCTTCAGGAAATGGATATGCAGGTATCCGGGCCTGGCTGGCACAGAATGGGCCGGAACCTAGAAATTACCGTGAGTATCTTGCCGTAGAGTTATTGGATTCGCTGGAGAAGGGCGAAGATTATCTGGTTAGATTCAAAATTAGTGTAGGAGATACTTCCAGATACACCACAGATGACATTGGATTAGCCTTTTCAGATTCAATGTTTACCAATGAATTGATATTACCTCAAACCCCTGCTATTATTAATCCTTCTAATAGAGTCATCATCAATACCTATGCCTGGACTACTGTTGAGGGTAGATATACTGCTACAGGTGGTGAAAAACACATTGCGATAGGCTGTTTCAAAGATGATAGTGAAATTTCACTGTATCAATTACTCGCACCTGTTTCCAATAGTCTGTCCGGTTTTTTTAACACTGCATACTTCTATGTAGATGACGTAGTGGTAGAGCCATGTAAAGGAAAATTCCCTGAAGAAATCATCTTAGCAGAAGATTCGATCCTATGCCCGGGAGAAGTAATAGAAGTGGAAGCAGTAAATCTTGAAGACGCGACCTATACCTGGGAAAATGCAAGTACAGATACGCTACGAAGGATCAGCTCACCCGGCGAAATCCGTTTAGAAGTAGAATTAGAAGGATGTATTAAAAAAGACAGTATTGAAATAGTAGATGAAGAATTGCCAGAGATTAATCTTGGAAGAGATACACTACTATGCCCCGGAGAAGAATTAGCCCTTAGGCTGAGAGATACGTCAATAAATTACCTGTGGAATGACGGTTCAACAAGTAACATACTTAATGTGAGGGAATCTGGTATGTACAGTGTTGAAACTGAAGTGAGAGATTGTATCTTAAAAGACTCTATCACTGTTAGTTATGATCAGCCCCTGGATGATCCAATGGATCTTGATACGCTTTTTTGCCTGCAATCACCTTTTTCCCTGAAGCCAGCATATCGTAACTATGAGTATATCTGGCAAGATAATTCTACAGCCTCAACGTTTGATGTAACTCAGCCCGGAACATATAATGTGAATATCCGAAGTCTTTGTTTTGAAGTAGATCAGGCCTTTTATGTAGAGGGGGTAGATTGCGGGTGTGTATCTACTATTTCCAATGTATTTAGTCCCAATAATGATGGATACAATGATGTATTCTTACCTGAGCTTACTCCGGGTGTTACCGAATATCACTTATCTATTTTTGACAGATGGGGACGTTCGCTATTTTCGAGTGAGGATATGACTCAAGGATGGTTAGGTCAGAGTAGAGGAGAAAATATGTCGCAAGGAGTATACTTTTGGCAATTGACATATACGTGTGTGAATAACGGCCTTTCGATCAGAGAACAGAAGCAAGGCTATATTACATTAATGAGATAAATGGGTTAGTGGATATAGTTATCTCTTTAATTTCTTCCTCATATACTCCCCACTCTTCACCATCTGGAAAAAGAGCGATGGGTTCGAAATAGAAGTTATCTCAAGCTTTCACTTTCCACATTTGATAGGAATTAAAAATATTCTGAAACAAGATATAAGTTACAGGACCTAAGGCTGCAAGAGGGTCTATAAAGGTAAGTGCGACCCATATTCCAAACATTGTATTTTTCCTTCCCAGTGATTGTTGCCCTTCATATCGCTGTACGGGTAACCCAATCCAATTTCCAATTAAAAAATTAAGAACAAAAATAATAAATGTTACCAAGGCGATCATCCCTACAATTTCCCAACCTGACTCAAGATCATATCTAATAAATTGACTGGCACGAGCAGTGGCTAGATATACATTAATGGCAAACAAATAGAATGTATATGACCTGAAGCGAAGAAGTTTGGATATAAATAATGGGAATATTGTTCGTAATACCAGTGCGGTGAGGAGCGGTAAGAAAATGACCGTAAATACAGGTACAATTATATCCAGTGTTTTTACAGGAGTGTCCGAATCTATGATGAATGGCAAGATAAATGGAAGTAGCAGTGCAATAACTACGTTTGTGAGCAATACTGCAAAGACTACGTAAGCCGTTTCCCCTTTTAAAAAGCCAATGATTACAGTTGCAGCCACTGCAGTAGGCATGATACCTGTGATAAATGCTGTTGGTGCAAGTGAAGGATAGAGTATGTTCGCTATACCATATGATAATCCAGCAATGAGCCCATTCGCAAGAAGTATCCATAAATGACTTATTTTTAATACTCTGCGATCCACTCGAATATCCAAAAAGGCAAAAAATAACATCACCATTAAAAAATATCTAATCAAAAAAGCCCAGACATGACCTTGTGGAAAAATGATCCCCAGGACGATAGCAGCAAATAGAGAGAGTATTTTCATGTAAACAGGATAGAAGTCAAATGAAACATTACTATAAGTGATTCGTAATGAAACGCAAAGAAACTAAGGTCTCGCGAATTTTTCCAATAGATCAACCGAACCTCCCCATATAGCACTATCTTTACTATACATTTTTCATTATCCATTCAACCAACAAATATTTAATAATCATATGGATCCCATATTTTTGATTGAACTGGGGATTGTTGCTATTATCGTAGTAATCCAATTCTATGTTTTTGGTAGAAATCGACAATCTATTAAGGATTTATCACTTATTTACCCAGAAGGAAAGCTTTTGAATACTCAGACTGTATTTTTGGGAAGCAATGACGACACTGAAAGTGCAAGTCCAACACAGCCTTCTATTGATTTAATAGAAGAGCAAACTCGATTTCATCCCATATTTAGAAATATTATTCACACCACGAATGCCTATCTGGAAAAGAATAAGGGAGAGGCTAATTTTGAGATATTGAAAGAGGTGGCAGAAGAAAAGGTCGGGGCTAAGGAGAAAGCTATAGAATCTCATATTACCCT
>CAZZEC010000264.1:0-1557 GCA_964652565.1 uncultured Bacteroidia bacterium | reverse complement strand
TTCCGCGATTTGAAAGGCGTGTTTCAACAGATTCGAAGTCTGGAGCAGGGACTCAATAGCATGGGGCAATTCCTTCAGGCAAATGATGGCCTGATAGAACGTCAGGTGTCTTATATTGAAACCTATACTCGTAAAGCCGAAGAGTTTTCACAGCGTTTGGGACACCATTTTGCCCAGGTAGATAGAAAAATGGAACAATTAGTGGACGACAATCTCAAAGCCATAGACCATAGTGCGCAGGCTGCCTATATGAAGATGGATCAATATCTTTCCTCTTTAGAGCACGGTGAGCGAAGAGCCTTTGCAGAGGCATTGAATAAAGACTTAAATGAGATACGGAAAGATGTTGCCAATATCCAGGGGCGTAGTTTGGAAATAAATGAGCGACTACTCAATACAGTAGGAGAAGGAAAAGGTGCTTACCAGGCAATGACAGAGGAGATCCGAGCACTAAACGCGCGTATGGACAAGGTCATTACAGGTAATGGTTCATTTATGAACTCACCCACATTTAAATTTTTTGTAGTAGCAGGTACACTGGCTTTCATCGTGGGGTTGATCAGTGGAGGTATGTATCTCATAAATTTATTTACGGCATGAAAAATGACAGCAGTAGATTATTCTGGATCAGCTATGCTGACCTGATGACGGCGCTATTTATAGTAGCATTGGCATTGTTTGTACTGAGCTACAGAATGTTTACGATACGGCAGGACCTTCTCATAGATACCGAAGAAGAGTTAAGGGTTAGAAGTTTGGAACTGGACAATCAGAAATTGGCATTGGAAGAATTGAAAAGAAAGCTAAGTGAAAGAGAAATGTTTGCCAGTTCTCTGATTCAACAACTTAACAATGAGCGTATGCGCTTATTGGTTATGGAGGAGGAATACAAGAAACTTCAGGAGATACAAAAGGCGATAGAAAATCTCGATCCCCGATACTTTGTGTATCAGGAAGAATACAAGCGACATGTCTTGCGTACGCAAGTGCAGTTTCAGAAAGGAAATAGTACGATTGACGAGCAGTATCAGGAAATGCTGATTAATGCAGGTAAAGCATTAAAGGGTATGGTTGATAATCTGGAGCAAGGTGATAATATCAAGTATCTGATGGTGATAGAAGGGATGTCTTCAAGGGACGATTATACCCGAAATTACGAATTGAGTTATGAACGTGCACTGTCATTATACAGGCTTTGGGAGGAAGAGGGGATTAAATTCGATCCGAATAGGGTAGAAGTTATGATCTCTGGTAGTGGAGAGGGAGGAATGGGGAGAGATCTGGTAGATGAGGAAAAGAACCAACGATTCCTCATTCAGATTATTCCCAAGATTGGAGAGTTGAATGCCATTCAGTACGATGAACTTACTGATTCATTACAAATGGATTCTGTAATTACGACTGATGAAATACCATAGGTATCCTTCTATGTTTTTGGTTAGAAGTTTCATCTATTTTTGCTTACACGTTTAACAATTCTTTCCACACGGTTCATATTCTGTGATTATCATATGTTTATTCTGCTATAACATACCTGATTTCCACTCGTCTAAATAA
>CAZZEC010000263.1:2913-5788 GCA_964652565.1 uncultured Bacteroidia bacterium | reverse complement strand
TTTCCTGATCTGTCATGTATGCAATTTATATCTAGGGGGTCGAAAGTTAATAAAACTGGGGCAAACGCACTAAGATCGTTAATCGCCAGGAACTGCAGGATTATATTTATCCATAATATTAATATTTTATATATTAATTAATTTAATTTAAAAAATTATTTTTAATATAAATACTAGATATAGTGGCTTTTCAATAAGTGCGGAATTAATTCCGCACTTATTTATAACACTTGGTGCATTTACCCTATAATAATACTTAGACTAACAACTTTTTTGCTTTTTTTTTCATTCCGTAGGGTACAATCCCACAGCAAGGGACTTATGAGGGTGTAATAGATGAATATTTAATTTAACAAGCAATGAAAAAAAGAATCTCTCAATCATTTATGCTCCTTGCTGTAGTAACTTCTATATTTTATACAGCCTGTGAAGAAGAGGAAGGACTTAATGTTACTACTGATGTTGAAAATTATGTTGAAAATGCAGTGATAACCATGGAAGAACGGGCGGGATGTGGAAAAACGGGATGCTACGAATTTGTGTTTCCACTAACTATTTCCTTCCCTGACGAGTCAACGGCTCAGGTAGAATCCTATGAAGACATGAGAGAAACCATTGCGGCATGGAAAGAAAGTAATCCCGATGCAGAACAACGTCCTGAATTGGTATTTCCATTAGAAGTAATTTCTGAAGAAGGAGAAGCTATGACAGTAAGTTCTTCAAAGGAATTACTAGCATTACGCAGAGCGTGTAGAAGGGCATTTCGTCGTAAACATCACAAAGGACCTAAAGGTCCAGGTAGAATCTGTTATGAGGTACAATTCCCACTTACTGTTGCGTTTTCAGATGGAAGTACTGCCGAAGCTTCAGATCGTGAAAATTTACAACAAATTCTGAGAGCGTGGAAAGCTGATAATCCTGAAGCAGAAGAAAGGCCTGAAATACAATTTCCTATCAATGTAGAGCTTGAAGACGGTACAATCGTAACAGTTGAAAGTGCTGAAGCGCTAAAGGATCTAAAAGATACTTGTAGCGTAGAGGCAGAAGAAGAGGGTGATGCGTGAGTGTAAATGGATCTTATTGATCATCCTTATCGTGTCTCAGCATAGGAATATGAAATCATCCAGACCAAAAGCAGTATATATAAGGAAGTAGTGATAATGTAAGTGTAGTGTAGGTTATTAGTTCTCTTCATTTCTTTTGCCACCCCAATGGGGTGGCTATTTTATTCATAGCCTGGAAGCAGGTAAACTTAAAAACTGGTGAATACTTGACAAAGAGCTAACGTCTGTACTAATGGTTACCCAATTACATTAGTCGTAAGGCACTTTCATTTTAATATTATCGAAGCTAGGCGTTACCCCCATGGAGCCGATAATTTTAATTGGAAGCTTTTTATTTTGCAGGTAGTAGGTATATGGTAAGGTTTATTCGAATGTGAGAATATACAAATTAACCTTCCATCAGTGTGGTCTTAATACATTAAAATCTTTATTAAGAAAACGGATATTTGCATTTACCAAAGACTCAATGAATAAAGATCCAACAATCTATTTCCAAGATAAGCAGAAAAAAAGCTCACCTATAAGTTTTACGCAATTGAATCTTTCATTATACATGAGGTACCGATTCAGCTTTCGCCTTCTTTATCTCAGTCAATTTACGTTGATAACGCCCTTGCACTATATCCACAATAACTAGTATAGCCAGGGTAAAATAAAAGGTTGTCTTGCTCATAGGAGTTACTTCACTTCCAAAAAGTGTTAAATGAGCCAGATGACCTCCTTCTGACAATAACATTACGCCTACCAGAAATAAAATAAATAGTCCTAATACCTCGTACATCCGATTTTTACTCAAGAACGTAGACACTCTATCTGACAACCAAACCATTAATATCCCTCCGATCACTATTGCTGAGGCCATTACCCAAAACACATCTGTCAGCGCCATGGCACTCAATATGGAATCGAAAGAAAAAACCAAGTTCATGATGACTATCATAGTAATAATACTGGTAAGTGATTTTTTCTCTTTAGACTTTTGCTCTTCAAATTCTTCTAAGGAGATCATATGCCAAATTTCCTTCGTTGCTACATAAATAATAAATATACCTCCCAAGAGTACAATGAGACTGTGAATGCTAAATTCGCCTTCGACAATGTTTTGAAAATGTAATCCTGCGATAGGATCCTGGAAATATTTGATCACATTTACCAGTACAAATAGTAACACGATTCTGAGTAAAATAGCTAAGCCAATTCCTATTTGCCTTACAAATGCTTGCTTCTCTTTTGGGGCACCCTTTGATTCCAGAGAAATATATAACAGGTTGTCAAACCCCAGTACCATTTGTAAAAGGAGAAGCATCCCTAGCGTAAGAAAGTTTTCAACGGTTAATGTACTCATCTTTAATCTTGTAGTTGATTCATATTCATAAGCATAACAATGATAACCAAAAATAAGGGGATGAGCCACTTATCTCAGCGTCAAATACCTAATATATGTGTGATTTCTCGAAGAGATCAAGATCTGGAAAGGGGACAATGAGAGCATTTATTGATATCACATGGCAGCTATTTCTACTACTCCATGGGAGATCATCATGTCTGTTAGATTTTCAGCCCATTTTTCCAGGTCTATGGCTAATTTTTCCTTGTTGGTTTGAAGAACCGCTTTGACCATGTCAACTGGCAATCGTGATTTGCCGTAATATGCGCCTAGAATAGACCCTGTAACAGCTCCTACCGTATCATTATCCCTTCCATAATTGATCACAAACTCTAAGGATCGCTGGAAGTCGAATTCTCCAAATATCAGTGCAGCCAAATTGATCATATGAATCTCTCCAGCATGAAAAGGCATATCCTGGTTT